>JBAUUM010000734.1:0-3456 GCA_049582705.1 Actinocatenispora sp. | reverse complement strand
CGGTGTGGCCGAGCGTGTCGTTGACGTCGGAGAAGTGGTTCAGATCCAGCAGCAGGAGGGCCACCTGGTACGCGGTGCCGTCCGGCACCGGCCGCAGCCGCTCGTCGCCGTACTCCAGCAGCCTGGTCCGGTTCGCCAGGCCGGTCAGCATGTCGTGATCGGCCTCGTACGCCTTGCGCTCCGCCATCTCGCGCAGCTGACCGTGCGACGCCGCGTTGTGCAGTGCGGCGGCCAGCGCGTCGGCGAACGCCGAGAACGCAAGCTGCTCGCGCTCACCGAACGGCATCGGCCGGCGGAACCGCAGCCGGAACTCGCCGACGGTGTCGGATCCCATGACGAGCTTCCGGGACCGGACGACGGGCGGCACCGCGTCACCGTCGACGCTCGGCGCGGGCTCGCCGTCCTGGCGTACGCCCTCCTCGACCACGGTGGCCAGCGGGTTGCCGGGGCGGGCCAGGTAGTGCCGGTCGGGCGAGCCGGGCCAGCAGAGCGTCAGCTCCACCGCGTCCGGCGAGAACAGCCGCTGCGCGCCGACCACCGCGGCCTGGACCACGGCCGGCACGTCCAGCCGGCTGAGCGCGTGCAGCGTGGTCGCCAGTTCCTGCCAGGCGCGACGTTCCTCGCCCGCCTTCATCCTCGCCTGGTACGTCTCGTACAGCAGCCACAGCAGTGGTGGCGCGAACGCGAGGTAGCGGAAGTCGGCGAGCCCCATCCCGACGGCGAGCAGGCCGACGACGATGTTGCCGACCAGGATCAGCAGCTTGGCCCCGAGGTTGCGCAGGATGACCTCGCGCAGCAGCACCTCACGCATCGGGCCACCGTGCGCGAGGGCCACGGCCAGCGACGCGAACACGGCCGACACCAGCCAGTACACGACGGCGGCGACGGCGAGTGCGGTGCCGTTGCGGACGTCCAGCGGCGGCACCGTCTCCACATTGCCGACCAGGCCGGCCACCCCGACCCCCGTGGCGGCGGACAGCGCGCACGCGGTCGCGTTGTAGAAGGCCTTGACCGTGGGCAGCCCGCTGAGCAACGCGCCGGCGAACACGCCGAGAAGCAGCGCGGGAATCACCCAGTGCCAGGCCAGCAGGCACAGGCCGATGATGAGTGCGACCTCACCCCAGGGCAGGACGACGCGTTCGCTGCCGACCCGGATCTGAGTGCGGGTGAACTGCGTCACGGCGAAGAGTCCGACCGCGGCGAGGAAGCGGAACGGCTGCGGCGAGTGGTCCGCGGAGGCCAGCGCCGCGCAGGCGACGATGAGCCCGGCGAGCCAGACCAGCCCGATGAGGGCGCGGAGCCGCAGCCCCGTGCCGAGTCCCCACAGCGTCGACCTGCTGTTCACCGGCACCGCCCCGCCGTCGGCTGGTCCGGCCAGGTGGCGGTCGCGCCGGCGTCTCTGTCCCGGGCCAGGTCACCGGCGCGCGTCTGACGTGGGTCGCTCATCGGAGCCCACGTCGGCTCGGTCTGGCCGTCGGGCGCGCCGCAGGGCCCATCCCGGCCTCGCCGACGGACGTTCCGTCGTCGATGCCGGGACGCTGGGCGCGTGCGGGGCAGCCGGTCATCTCACGCACCGTGTCTGTCAGCCCCATCCCCATTCGCGCATCTCGCCGCACCCCCTCCCGGTCGTATCGAGAGGGAGAATTGCTCCCCTCCCGTCCGAGGTTAGAGATGTCCGGTATCAAAGGGAATCGGGAGACTGGTTGGTGTGACACGTTCGATGGCCCTAAAAAGACAAGATGCCTGGACCGCAATAAATTGGGTGCGAAAAAAATCACCGCAGCGCGATTCCTGGGCAACCGACAGTAACGGAGAGTGCGCGCCGGACTAGCTTTTCCCGTCCTCGGCGCGTGCCGGACTGTCGCCATTCTCCTCACCAGCCGCCTCACCCTGGTCCGCATGGTCCTGGTGTGAGCGATCCTGCCGTGAAAAGTCGGCGAGCGGGACCCCTTTGTCGGATTCTTGTGGCTCGCGTGCCGTGTCGGAGTCGGTCCCGCCGGGTCCGAAACGCGACGGGTCGAACCGCTCCGGAAGCCGGCGCAACCGCCGGTTCATGTTGCGGATCAGCAGCACCGTGGCAATGGCCAGCAGCACGATCACCACGAGGCCGAGCGGACCGGCCACCCCGCCGGACTCCGTGTCGCCGAAATTGTTCTTCGCGACCGGGAGACCGACCAGCACGTGCCCGGCAGCGAGAACTGTCACCGTCGCCACCCTCCGACCCCCACGAACGTCGATACCGACGGCCCCCGTCGTTGCCGGAGGGCCGGGCCGGCCGCGCCCGGACGGGGCCGACCAGCGGCACCCACGGTACGCCAGCCGGCGCATGACCGGCCGGCGACCACCGGTGCGACGGGACCGTGCGTCCTACCCTCGTCGGCATGGCGCGGCGACGACGTGACGGCCGACCGGGGCGGTCCGGCACCCCGGCGACGATGTTCCGTCCACGGCCACGTTTCGCCGGCACCGGCGCCGCCGTGACCGGTCCGGACACCCCCGCGACCGGCCACGACACACCGACCCCGGGGACCGGCTGGACTGCCTGCTGTACTTCCACCCGCAGCGCGGCGGGGAACTGCACCCGGTGGACACCGGTACGTTCTCCGGCGGCCTACGCCACTACCGCGGCGGGTCGTACGCCGACTGGGCCGAGGTCGGCCGGGCCACCGTGCCCGCGCGTCTGTTCCAGGACCCGGTCACGGTACGGATCGACACGCGGCAGTGGTTGCCGGACGGGTTCCTGTGGGGCGACCCGGCGCTCCAGCGGTTCGGCATGGGTGGGCCGGAGTACTTCTTCGGTCCGCTCCGGAAGACGTGCCGGACCTGTGGCGCCGACTTCGGGATCAGTGCGGAGGAACAGCGGTACGTGCACGAGACGCTCCGCCGTCATGTCGACGTGACGAGCGTGGAGTGCAGGTCGTGCCGGGCCGTCCACCGGATCCGCCGCGACTACGCCGACCAGCTCCGGCTGCTGAAAGCGGCGCCGTCGCCGACCGCGCACCTCGCGGTCGCGCGTGCGGGGCTCGCGTTGCTCCAGGTCGGCGGGCACGTCAACGTCGACCGGATGATCGGGCACAGCCGCCAGGCGCAGCGGGACGCCGGACGCCAGGCTGCACAGGCCGCACGGGTGGAGACGCAGCTGACCGAGCTACGGGCCCGACGCGAGGACCCCACGCCACCGGGCTGACCCGGCACCCATCCGACCGGCCGCGAAGGGGGGCGCCCCCACGGCCCGGTCCGGCGCTGTCCGGACCGGCACTGTCCGGACCGGCACTGTCCGGACCGGCACTGTCGCCAGGCTGGCACTGTCGCTGGGCTGACCGGCACGCAGGTCGGCGCCGGTCGACGATCAGCCGTCCGGCGCTCGACACGATCCGGCGGTCAGCGCAGGCCGGCGAACAGGTCGTCCTCCGGCAGCGAGGTCTTCACCAGGGACCGGGCCAGCTCGTAGTCCTC
>JBAUUM010000733.1:0-3726 GCA_049582705.1 Actinocatenispora sp. | reverse complement strand
GGTCAGAGGGGTGGGAACCAGGCGGCGGCGCGCATGTCGACGTACGCCCCACGGAACGCGACGCCCTCCGCGCGCAGCAGGTCGCGGGCCCGGTCCTCGTGCCCCGGAGGCAGCCGCCCCACCGAGTTGACCACCCGGTGCCAGGCGACGGCGCCGCCGTACCGGGCCATCACGGAGCCCACCGTCCGCGCCGTGGCCCGCCCGCCCAGTTCCCGTACCGCCTCGGCGACCGCGCCGTACGACATCACCCGGCCCGGCGGGATCCGTTCCACCAGGGAGAGCACCCGCTCGACGTGCTCCGGCAGGTCCCCCGGTACGAACTCGTCGGTCACCGCACCACGATAGTCAGCAGCCCACCGGCTCGGGGCCGCGCGGCTCCGCGAGCAACGCGCGCACCTGGTGCAGCGCCGGGTAGTGCTCGGCACCGGCGGTCACCACCCGGACCAGCAGTGGCGTGTCGCGGTCGGCCCGGCGTGCGGTGGCGGACGCGGCCAGGGTCGCCAACGCGGCGGCGGTCCACCGCGGCAGGCAGGCCCACGCCTCCAGTACGACCGAGGTCGCGTCACCGAGCGCGGGCTCCAGCAACCGGTGCACCCGCGGGTCGACGGCGTCCTGCGGCTCGGGGCACGGCTCGTCGGTGGCGTCCCGCCAGGCCCCGGCGAAGTACGCCGCCGCCTCCGCCACGGTCTTCAGGCAGGCCAGGATCGGCGCCACCACGGGCATCGGGTCGGTGCCCAGGGACGCCAGACCGGCGGCCAGCACGGCGACCCAACTGGCCCGGCGCGGATCGCACCGCTCGATGTGCTCGCCCAGGAACCGCATCGCCGCGTCGCGCTCGGTTCGGCGCGCCGCCGCCACCCGTTCGTACGTGGCCGACAGCGCGCTCGTGAAGGCATCGTCGTCGTCGAGGGCCGCAGCGTCGACGAGGGCGGTGCAACCAGTCAGCAGGGAGTCACGCACGTCATGATCATGCGGGCGGATGTCAACACGGGTGCGCGAACTGCTCGACGTGCCGCCGCACGGCGTCGAACTGTTCGACGACATCGGGGACCCGGTACGCATCACCGCGGCCGCCGGCGCCCCTCCCGCTCATTTTTCCGCTTTGTACGTTTTGAACCGAAGTCACCAAGCGGACAATCAGGGAAAATGCATATGACTCAAGATCATCTACATGCATTTTCCCGCTTTGTACGTTTTCGCCAAGGTGGCGACGCGTACAAAACGGGAAAATGCTCCTCCGGGGAGAACGGGACGGGGCGGCGGCACGAACGAGAACGGACAACGGACGGCGGCACGGACCGACGCCGCGGGCGCCCGGGACGAACCCGGACGCCCGCGAAACCCGTGGCGGTCGTCGACGCGGCGCGGCCGGAGCCGCGCCGGGACCACCTAGTACGTCGGCAGGCTCCGGTCCACCTGGGCCTGCCAGGCCAGTACGCCGCCCTGTACGTGGACCGCGTCGGCGAAGCCTGCGGCCTTCAGCGCCGCGAGCGCCTCGGCCGAGCGGACCCCCGACTTGCAGTGCAGCACGATCTGCCGGTCCTGCGGCAGCTGTGAGAGCGCCTCACCGGACAGGATGTCGCCCTTCGGGATCAGTACCGAACCGGGGATCCGGATGATCTCGAACTCGGCCGGCTCCCGGACGTCGACCAGCATGAAGTCCTTGCCGGCGTCCTGCCATTCCTTCAGCTCGGTGGCCGTGATGGTGGCACCCTGCGCCGCCTCGGCGGCCTCGGTCGAGACCGCGCCGCAGAAGTCCTCGTAGTCCTCCAACAGCGCCGTCTGCGTCGGGTTCTCGCCGCACAGCGGGCAGTTCGGGTCCTTGCGCACCTTGATGTTCCGGTACGACATCTCCAGGGCGTCGTACACCAGCAGCCGACCGACGAGCGGGTCGCCGATGCCGGTCAGCAGCTTGATCGCCTCGTTCACCTGCACCGAACCGATCGACGCGCACAGCACGCCCAGCACGCCGCCCTCGGCGCAGGACGGCACCATGCCCGGCGGCGGCGGTTCCGGGTAGAGGCAGCGGTAGCAGGGTCCGTGCTCGGCCCAGAAGACGCTCGCCTGACCGTCGAACCGGTAGATCGAACCCCACACGTACGGCTTGCCGAGCAGCACCGCCGCGTCGTTCACCATGTAGCGGGTGGCGAAGTTGTCGGTGCCGTCTACGATCAGGTCGTAGTCGGCGAAGATCTCCATGACGTTGTCGATGGTCAGCTGCGTGTCGTGCACGTTGACCGTGACGAGCGGGTTGATCTCGGCGACGGTCTGCCGGGCCGACTCGGCCTTCGACTTCCCGATGTCGGACTGGCCGTGGATGATCTGCCGCTGCAGGTTCGACTCGTCGACGGTGTCGAAGTCGATCACGCCGAGCGTGCCGACACCGGCGGCGGCCAGATACATCAGAGCGGGTGATCCCAGGCCACCGGCGCCCACACAGAGCACCTTGGCGTTCTTCAGCCGTTTCTGGCCGGCCATGGCCACGTCCGGGATGATCAGATGTCGCGAGTACCGCCGGACCTCGTCGACGGACAGGTCCGCGGCGGGCTCGACGAGCGGTGGCAGCGGCACAGAACCCCTCCAGTGCTCGGTTAGACGTTCAACGAACATTGTTGCTCGGTTCGGACCGTACCGCCCGTGACGCGAACCACGCCCTCCCGGACGGAGGCACCGTACGGCTCAGTGCCGGTAGAAACTCGGCGGGTCGGTCGGGATGTCGGTCTGCGGGTACTCGCCCTGCGGTCCGGCGTAGTACTCCCCGTCCGGGTACGGCCACGGATTCGTCACGCATCCGTGCAGGCCCAGCGTCTGCTGCTGCATGGTGGGCGCCCTGCGGCCCTTGCCGGGGCACAGCTCGTGGCCGTGCCCGAGCCAGTGGCCGACCTCGTGGCTGATGGCGTAGTCACGGTACCGACCCAGGCTCGGGTAGTACGACACTCCGTGCACCCAGCGTGACACGTTGATCATGACCTTGTTGCCGTACCGGCAGGACGTGTACCCCTCCGGCACGTCCTGGCACATCGCGTCCCGGCTGGCCGGCGTGACCAGGTACAGGGTGAACTCGTGCGGCCGGCCCGGCCCGACCCGCTGGAATCGCCACTCGCCGCCGGCGGTCCAGCCCTGCCGGTCGGCCAGGATGGTGGTCACCTGGTCGGCGAACTCGGCGACGTCCAGGTTGCTGATGCCGTTCTCCACGGCGACCTGGAAGCGGGCCAGCGACCCGGCGTCGCCGTACACCCGGGACGCCCCGGCCGCGGTACGGAACGTCCGCGCGCCGTGCCTCGGGTAGCTGACCGCGAGCGGGGTCGGCGACACGCTCGGCGAGGGGGACGGCGCGACCGTGTCGACGGTGCGGGCCGGATGCCTCGCCGCGGCGGAGGTGGGCACGGTGGGCGGATCCCCGGTGCCACCGTGCGCGAGATCCATGCCGACGAGCCCCAGCGCCGCGACCAGCAGCGCCGTCAGGACGGCGCGGCGACGTCGGTGGAGCATGCGTTCCCGGGCCAGCCGGCGCGCGTCGACCCGGGCGGACGCCTTACCCCGGACCTCTCGGCGCGTCGTCGATGACATTGACGATCAGGGTGCCACGCGTACTGACCGTGTCGCCCCCATAACACGCGGATGTGCAGTAGGTCGCTCCGTGCGGGCCGCCACCGAGCCGCCCGCCCGGTCGCCCGTCGCTCCGCCCGCCCGGTCGCTCGTCGCGCCGCCCGCCCGGTCGCGCAG
>JBAUUM010000732.1:0-2596 GCA_049582705.1 Actinocatenispora sp. | reverse complement strand
CACGAGCGGGCCGGCGGCACGGGCGGGCCGGGGACCGGGCGCCGCGAATCAGCCGGAGACCGGTACCCGCCCGGTGTCGCGCTCCCCGGCCAGCAGCGCGTCCGCCTCGGCCTGGAGCGCGTCGCGGTCCCAGGTGACGACGGCGCCGGGGATGGCGTCCGGCAGGGCGTCCTCCATGTACCGGAGGGTGCGCCAGCGCATCCCCACCAGTACCAGGGCCAGCTGCGCCACGCCGAGGGCGACGACCACCAGCGCCATGCCGCGGCCCGGGCCGGTACCGAGGACACCGCCGACGGTGTCGCCGAGCCACCCGCCGCGCGCCATGGCCGGTTCGAAGACCGCGTCGGCGAGCAGGCCGGCGCACACGTAGCCGAGCGGTTCGGTGAGGTTCGCGATCATGCGGTTGGTGGCCACGATCCGGCCCTGGAGTTCCATGCCCACCTTCATCTGGATCATGGTCTGCCAGTGGCCGTTGATGAGCGCGACGGAGGCCATGATCGCCGCGAGGCCGAGCACCGGGAAGACCGGCGACGGCCGCAGCCCGGCGACGATCATGCCGACGCCGGTGAGGGCGACGAAGCCGACCATGCCGGTGGCCCGGCGTTCGAACCCGCCCCACAGCGCCATGGCGACGCCGCCGGTGACGCCGCCGACCGCACCGATCATCGTGGCCACGCTCAGCGTGCCGGCGGAGGCGAACGACAGCACCATCGGCGGCAGCAGGGCGAGGGCGAAGCCCAGGATCAGGTTGAACCCGAGGAAGAACGCGATCATCGCGACGAACGGTCGGCGCCGGGCGATGTACCGCACCCCGCCGACGATCTCGCTCCAGATCGACTCCTCGCGGTGCCGGAACAGCAGGTCCGGGAAGCGCACCACGGCCAGCGTCAGCAACGCCACGACGACGGTCGTGAGGTCCACGGCCATCACCCCGGTCAGGCCGACGAGTACGACCAGCGCGCCGCCGAGCAGTGGGCCGGCCGCCTGGCTCACCGCCAGTACGGCCTGCACGACACCGTTGGTACGGGCCAGGTACCGCTTCGGTACGAGCTGCGCGATCGCCGCGATGTACGCCGGCTGCTGGAACGACGTGGCGACCGAGCCCAGGCTGGCGGCCAGGTAGATGTGCCAGACGTGCAGCGATCCGGTGGCGAGCATGGCCAGGCAGAACGTCGTGCCCGCGGCGTTGAGTCCCTCGCCGACGACCATCAGCATCCGCCGGTTCCACCGGTCGGCGGCGGCGCCGGTGAACGGCAGCGCCAGTAGCCCGGGCAGCAGCGCGGTGACCAGGATGCCGGAGAACTGGGTGACGCTGCCGGTCTGCAGGTAGACCCAGATGCCCAGGGCGAACGCCAGGGCCCGGCTGCCGGTCAGGGACACCAGCTGGCCGAGCGTGACGAGCGCGAAGCCGCGCAGGTTCGTCCGTGGTGCCGCGATCGACGCGGGAGGCCCGACCGGCTCGACGACCCTCGGCGCCGGCTCCGTGCCCGGCACCCGGCCCGGCCCCGATTTCAAGCCTGCGTCCGGGCCCGGTTCCGGGCCCGGTTCCGGGCCCGGTTCCGGGCCTGCGTCAGGGTCCCGGTCGGCCGGCGCGTCGAGCCGGGTCCGCGACCAGTCGGACAGGATGCCCGCGAGCTGGTCCGCCTGGTGCTTCAGGAAGTAGTGGCCGGCGTCCGGGATCACCGCGACCTGGCTGTCCACGCACAGCAGGTCCCACTCGCGGTACCGCTCCTCGTGGAACTCGGTGATCCGGTCACGCTCGCCCACCACGCTCAGCGCCGGGACGGTACGGCGGTGCGCCGGGTCGTGACACAGCCGCGAGTACAGGTCCTCCGACTCGCGCGCGTCGTGCCGCAGCGCGCGCAGTACGAACGACTGCTCGGCCGGGTCCAGGATCTCGGTGAACCCGCCGGTGGCGCGCAGCATGTCCCGGTACAGCCGGTCGGCCCGCCATCGGTCGCTGGGCATGATCCGGGCCCACAACTCGAACAGTCGGCCGGGCAGCCGCGGCGCCGGGAACGCGCCACCGGCGACCACCCCCACCACGTCGGTGCCGGCCTCGGCGAGCCGCCGGGCGATCTCGTACGCGAGCGCCGCGCCCACGCAGTGCCCGTACACGACGACCGGACCGCGCACGGTGCGTCGGATCTCCTCCTGGCAGCGCGCCGCGATCGCCTCGAACGACTCCAGCGGCTCGTCCGGGTGACCGACGTCGTGGCCCGGCAGTTCCACCGCGTACAGCGGGAACTCGGGCGGCAGCGCCCGCGCCAGCTCCCGGTACGCCGCCGCGGTCGCCCCGCCGAACGGCACCGCCACCACGGTCGCCGTGGCGGGTACGGCCGGCCCGCCCGGTCCGGGCAGCCGGTGCAGCAGGCCGCCCGCACCGGTGTCGGCGTCGGCGTCGGCGGCGAGGTGGTCGACCAGCTGACGGACGGTCGGATGCTGGAAGATCGCGACGACCCGCAGTCCGTCGCCGACCCGTCGGGCCAGCCGCATCGCCGCGAACGAGTCGCCGCCCGCGTCGAAGAAGTCGTCGTCGATCCCGATGCCGTCCAGCGTCAGCACCTCGCACCAGAGCGCGGCCATCTCCGCGTCC
>JBAUUM010000731.1:0-2218 GCA_049582705.1 Actinocatenispora sp. | reverse complement strand
GAACCGGTCCGGGCGCCGGGCGGGCCCGTTCCGCGGGTACCGGTGAGCCGGGGCCCGCACGGGCCGGCGGCGCACGGTCCGGCGATGCACGGTCCGGCGATGCGCGGTCCGGTGGCACTCGGTCCGGCGGTGAGCCGGCCGGCTCCGGGTCGGCGGCGGTGACGGTGCCGGCCGGTCAGCGCTCCGAGGCGCGCGACGGTGAGCGGGTGGTCGAGCCGGGGCCGCGCCCGGAGGAACGACTGCTGGCGCTGTGGGAGTCGGTCAGCCGGAGCCGCGGCTGGCGGCGCCCGGCCCTGACCGAACTGGACGGTGTGCTGTTCGCGGTGGTGACGGATGCGGGCGGCAGCGGCGAGGCGGGGTGCTGGGCCTGGCTACAGCGGGTCAGCGCCGAGGTGGCCCGCACCGAGCCGGGAGTACGGGTGGCCGCCGGCGGTGTGGGTCCGCTCGACGAGCTGGCCACCTCGGCCGGTCAGGCGCGGTCGCTGTTGCGGCTGCTCACCCGGGGGATCGTGGCCGGCCCGATCGCGCACCACGAGGCGTCCTGGGCGGCGGCGGTGCTGGACCAGGTCACGGGCGCGCTACCGCTGGCCGAGCTGACGGGCGTGGGGCCGCTGCGGGACCTGCTCGCCCACGACGGGAGCCGGGGCGGCTGGTACGCCGAGACGCTGCGGGCCGAGCTGGAGCACCCGGGCGATCCGGCCGCGGCGAGCCGGCAACTGCATGTCCATCCGAATACCTTCCGCTACCGGATGCGCCGTCTGCGCTCCGCCCTCCCCGCGGACCTGGAGTCACCAGAGGTACGGTTGGCACTACAGATACAACTGTCAGCCCTCCGATTGCAGGGCTGAGTTGTTCGCGGACGACAAGATGCAGGTCACAGCTCGTCTGCCGAAAACGATGACCCACGGTGAGAATTGACCGCACTATGGGCGGGTATACACAACGGCGTGTCCGGCTGAGCGCGCGGTCGCAATGGGCGACTCGTCGGGAAGATCCCAAGCTGAGCGCGCATCGGGGCAACGGAGCCCCTGTAGCCGGAAGGACGAACGCATGAAGGTCGGGGTCCCCCGCGAGGTCAAGAACCACGAGTACCGGGTGGCGATCACACCGGCAGGGGTTCAGGAGCTGGTCTCCCACGGGCACGACGTGTTCGTGGAGCACTCCGCCGGGGTCGGCTCGTCGATCCCGGATGACGAGTACCTGCACGCCGGGGCCAAGATCCTGGACTCCGCGGACGCCGTGTGGGCCGAGGGGGACCTGATCCTCAAGGTCAAGGAGCCCGTGGCCGAGGAGTACCACCGCATGCGGGACGGGCAGCTGCTGTTCACGTACCTGCACCTGGCCGCGTCCCGCGAGTGCACCGACGCACTGCTGGAGCGCGGCGTCACCTCCGTCGCGTACGAGACGGTGCAGGCGCCGAACGGGTCGCTGCCGCTGCTCGCGCCGATGAGCGAGGTCGCCGGCCGGCTCGCGCCGCAGGTGGGCGCGTACCACCTGATGCGGTTCGCCGGTGGGCGTGGCGTACTGCCCGGTGGCGTGCCCGGTGTCACGCCGGCCAAGGTCGTGGTGCTCGGCGCGGGTGTCGCGGGCTGGAACGCCGCCGCGATGGCCGTGGGGCAGCAGGCCGAGGTGACGGTGCTCGACCTCAACGTGGACCGGCTGCGCGAGATGGACCGCGTCTACCAGGGCCGGATCCACACGGTGACCTCCAACTCGTACCAGGTCGAGCGGTTCGTCACGGACGCCGACCTGGTGGTCGGCGCGGTACTCGTGCCGGGCGCGAAGGCGCCGAAGCTGGTCAGCAACGCGCTGGTGGCGAAGATGAAGCCGGGCAGCGTGCTGGTCGACATCTCGATCGACCAGGGCGGCTGCTTCGAGGACTCGCGGCCGACCACGCACGCCGACCCGACGTACCCGGTGCACGACAGCGTCTTCTACTGCGTGGCGAACATGCCGGGCGCGGTGCCGAACACGTCCACGTTCGCGCTGACCAACGTGACCATGCCGTACGCGGTGGCGCTGGCCGACCAGGGCTGGCGGCAGGCGCTGCGCAACGACCCGACGCTCGCGGCGGGCCTGAGCACGCACGCCGGTCAGCTGACCAACGAGCCGGTCGCCACGGCGCACGGCCTGTCCGCCCGGACGGTGGCGGAGGTTCTCGCCTCCTGATCCACCCGGTGTGACCCGGGCATCTGCGCGCGCCCGCCGGCCCCTGGCC
>JBAUUM010000730.1:0-5195 GCA_049582705.1 Actinocatenispora sp. | reverse complement strand
GTCCGCCGGGGACCGGCGCGGACATGTCCGGGAAGGTGCCGGGACCGTCCTGTCGCCGCGGCACGGCGCCGGCGGTACGCCCCGGCGTGGTGCCGTAGGGTTGCCGGGCGGCGAGTGGCGGCGGACGTCCCGCGCCGGGCGGCGGACGTCGTGACAGCCGTACGTCGAGGATCGGGACCGGCCCGCGCCGGTCGTCGGAGGTGAACACGCGTTGCCGGAGGGGCACACCATCCACCGCCTGGCGGCCGAGCACCGGCGGATCATGCGCGGCCGTCCGGTACGCGCGGCGAGCCCGCAGGGACGCTTCGCCCCCGGCGCGGCGCTCATCGACGGGTCCACGCTCACCGGCACCGACGCGTACGGCAAGCACCTCTACCACCGGTACCGCACCGAGGGCGGCGAACTGCTGCGCCTGCACGTACACCTCGGGCTGCTCGGAAAGTTCTTCACCGGTCCGGCACCCGCGCCGGACCCGGTCGGTGCGGTACGGCTGCGGGTCGAGACGGACAGCGCGTGGCTCGACCTGCGTGGCCCCAACGCCTGTGAGCTGCACACGCCGGCCGACCAGAAGGCACTGTACGCACGGCTCGGCGCCGATCCGCTGCGTGCCGACGCCGACCCGGAGGCGGCCGGTGCGCGGATCCGGCGGTCCCGGACGCCGGTCGGGCAGCTGCTGATGGACCAGTCGGTGCTCGCGGGCGTCGGCAACATCTACCGGGCCGAGCTGCTGTTCCGGCACGGCGTCGGACCGTACCTGCCCGGCCGGGAGCTGCCGGCGGAGACTTGGGCGCTGATGTGGCCGGATCTGGTCACCCTGATGCGCTACGGGGTGCGGACCGGCCGCATCGACACGGTGCGGCCGGAACACGAACCGGAGGCGATGGGCCGCCCGCCCCGGGTCGACCCGCACGGCGGCGAGGTCTACGTCTACCGCCGCGCCGGCATGCCCTGCCTGGTCTGCGGCACGCCGGTGGCGTCCGCGACGATGGCGGCCCGCAACCTCTACTGGTGCCCCACCTGTCAACCCGGCTGACCGGGAAGCGTCCGGGGGTGGTGGCGGTCAGAGGTCGCGGAACGTCTCGATCTTCGCCCCCAGCAGGTTGAGCCGGTCGGCCAGCTGCTCGTAACCGCGGTTGATCACGTACACGTTGCGCAGTACCGAGGTGCCCTTCGCGGCCAGCATCGCGATCAGTACGACGACGGCCGGCCGCAGTGCCGGCGGGCAGATGACCTCGCCGCCCGACCAGCGGGTCGGACCCTCCACGTACACGCGGTGCGGGTCGAGCAGCGTCACCCGGGCACCGAGTTTGGTCAGTTCGGTCAGGTAGATGGCGCGGTTCTCGTACACCCAGTCGTGGATCAGGGTCTGGCCCTGCGCGGTCGCGCCGATCAGCGCGAAGAACGGCAGGTTGTCGATGTTGAGGCCGGGGAACGGCATCGGGTGCACCTTGTCGAGCGGTGCGTGCAGTTTGGACGGCCGGATGGTCAGGTCGGTGAGCCGGGTGTGCCCGTTCGCGGCCGGGTACTCGGGGCTGCGGTCGTGGTCGAGCCCCATTTCCTCCAGCAGCGCCAGCTCGATCTCCAGGAACTCGATCGGCACCCGCCGTACGGTGATCTCGGAGGAGGTGACCAGGGCGGCGGCGATGAGGCTCATCGCCTCGATGGGGTCCTCGGACGGCGCGTAGTCGATGTCCCGGTCGATGTGCGGGACGCCGTGCACGGTGAGGGTCGTGGTGCCGACTCCCTCGATGACGACGCCGAGTTCGGCGAGGTAGAAGCAGACGTCCTGGACCATGTAGTTCGGGCTGGCGTTGCGGATCACCGTCACGCCGTCCCGCCGCGCGGCGGCCATCAGAGCGTTCTCGGTCACGGTGTCGCCGCGCTCGGTCAGTACGACGGGCCGTTCTGGGGCGATGGCCCGGTCGACCTCGGCGTGGTAGTAACCGCCGGTGGCCTTGACCTCCAGGCCGAACGGTCGCAGTGCCGTCATGTGCGGCTCGATGGTGCGGCTGCCCAGGTCGCAGCCGCCCGGGTAGGGCAGCTCGAACCGGTCGTGGTCGTGCATGAGCGGCGCCAGGAACATGATGATGCTGCGGGTGCGACGGGCCGCCTCGACATCCATCGCGGCCAGGTTCAGCTCGGCCGGTGGCACGATCTCCAGGTCGTTGAACTCGTTGAGCCACCGGGTCTTGACTCCGATGGAGTGCAGCACCTCGAGGATCCGGTTGACCTCCTCGATCCGCGCGACCCGGCGCAGGGTGGTGCGGCCCTTGTTCAGCAGGGCCGCGCACAGCAGGCCGACGCCGGCGTTCTTACTGGTCTTGACGTCGATGCTGCCGGACAGCTGCTGCCCGCCGACGACCCGCAGATGCATCGGACCGGAGTGGCCGAGCGAGACGATCTCGGAGTCGAGCGCGTCGCTGATCCGGTTGAGCATGTCGAGGCTGAGGTTCTGCCCGCCCTGCTCGATGCGGTGCACGGCGCTCTGACTGGTGCCCAGCGCGGTCGCGAGCTGCGACTGCGTCCAGCCGCGGTGCTTGCGGGAGTCCCGGATGAGGCGGCCGATGCGCTGGAGGTACTGGTCGTCAGGCATGCGCCTCACTATATCTCATCCATGATGTTTCGCACGTCGACGTGACCTGTCCCATCTGGCGTGATGAAGATCAACAGTGCGATGACAATGCGTTCCGTGATGTTCACCCCGGAGTGTTGGTGTGTGCCGGGACGGGCGCCGGCGACGGCGCCGTCTGGGTCTCCGCGCGAGGCTCCGCCCGGGTCGCGCGGGACGTCCTGTGGTGGATGTCACGGCTGGAGGCATTTATGCAGCCTGCGACCCCTTTTGAGTACGAAGACGCTGGTCGGATGCTCCTACGGTGAGAAAGTGCCTCCCGTCCGGTGCAACTCCCGCGCCCCTTTTGGGCGTCTTCCTGGTGTCGGCCCGTTCCGGAGTGGTTGACGAAACTATTCGCCAAGTGAATAGTGGCGACACCGTAGTCCGCGCATGAAGGCCCCTACCGGGCGTTCACGCACATCGCGGCAGCGCAGACGCGGGCACGTCGCCGACGGCGACGACCCGTTCGACGCTGCCGCCCGATGACGGGGAAGGAATATGGGACAACTCCTCACACGACGGGCATCGGCCCGATCACTCGGCCTGCGAGGTGCCCTCGCGGCCCTCGCCGCCGCCGGAGT
Source organism: Actinocatenispora sp. (assembly GCA_049582705.1). GTDB lineage: Bacteria > Actinomycetota > Actinomycetes > Mycobacteriales > Micromonosporaceae > Actinocatenispora. The sequence continues at coordinate 2,003 of JBAUUM010000730.1, read as the reverse complement.
GGTCGCGGGCCTCAGCCTGACCAGCACGCCGACCAACGCCGACGACGCCACCGCGACCACCCACGTCACCGGTCGGACCAGCGTCGTCGCCCTACCGACCGGCGACCGGATCGCCCTCACCACCGACGCCCACGGGCACATCCGGTACGCGCGGCCCGCCGGCCCCTCGCACGAGTCGTTCCTCACCCAGCACCTCGGTGCGGACACGTACGTCATCCCGGCCCGGGCGGTCCACCGGCTCGGCCACGACCTGAGCCTGTCGCAGTTCGACGTGTCGGCGAAGCTCGCCGGGCGTCCCGCCGCGAAGCCCGGCACCGTGCACCCGAACTTCCCGATGCGTACCGTCACCCTGCCGGTCGTCGACGGGCAGGGCGCACCGCCGCAGGACTCGTTCCTCAGCGTGGTCAACGTCGACGACACCCGCATGTTCGTCGGCTTCCCGCAGGTGGTCGACGGCGAGACGCGGATCAGCGTGCCGGACGGGCACTACGCGGTCATGGCGTACTCGGTGGAGTTCGGCAGCGGTGACAGTCCGATCTCCGAGCACATCGCGTTCGACACCTTCACCGTCGACGGCAAGGCCGTCACGCACACCGTCGACCTGGGTACGGCCACCCACCGGCTCGGTTTCACCACCCCGAAGCAGGCGACGCTGGGCGAGGTCGAGCTGGACTGGTACCGCGGATCCAGCGCGGACGTGGCGCTCGGCTCGGGCATCGGAACCTGGGGAGACCACCCCATCTACCTGTCCAGCAGCCCGGCCGGCCACGGCGTGCAGCACTTCGCCGCCTACGGTCGCCTGGCGTCCGCAGCGGACGTGGCGAAGCCGTACACCTACGACCTGACCTTCCACAGCGACGGCACGGTCGGCGCGAACCAGCAGTACCGGGCGACCGCCGACAGCCTCGCGACCGTCGACACCCGCTACTACGCCGACAAGGCGCGCACCGGTGACTCGGTCTGGTTCGGTACCTTGCCCTGGGAGAGCATCCAGTTCCGGTCGATCACGCCGTTCGCCGAGCCGGTGCACCGCACCGAGTATCTGACCGGCGACCCGGACATCCTGTACCAGGCCGGCGTCGACGCGCTCTCGACCGACGAGGCATGGGGCGGCACCGAGTACGGCGGCTACCGGATCTTCCAGCCGGGTCAGAAGCTGTCCCAGGACTGGATGCGCGGCCCGATAGTGCCGGGGATCCCGGCCGACACGGGCGCCGGGGACTACTACTGCCAGGCGTGCCGCGAGGGCGACACGCTGTCGGTGGCGCTCAGCCCGGTGACCGACTCCGGTGCCGACCACAGCGGCTACCTGGACGCGTCGGACAAGGACACCACATCCACCGCGCACTTCGTGCTGTACCAGGGCGACAAGAAGATCGCCGACGAGAAGGACGTCACCGGCGGCGACTTCACCGTGCCGGCCGACAGCGCGAAGTACCGGCTCGTGTACGACCAGACCCGGATCGCGCCGTGGACCGCGCAGTCGACGAAGACGCACACCGAGCTGACGTTCGCCTCGGAGCACTCCGGCGCGACCACGGTGCCGGGCCACTGGCTCTGCGGTATCGAGAGCGAGCACGCCAAGAACTGCTCGCCGGTCGGCCTGATGACCGCCAACTACCAGCTGACCCAGGGCCTGGACGGCACCGTCGCGCCGGGGCCGGACTCGCTGGTGCTGACCGTGAACCACGCCCCGGGCGCGGGCCACGTACCGGTGGAGGCCGCGACCGTCTCGGTGTCCTATGACGACGGTGCCACCTGGACTCCGACGAAGGTGTCCGACCTCGGCTCCGGCAAGTTCCGGGCCAACTGGACCAACCCGGCCTCGGCGGCCGGCGGCCCGGTCGCGTTGAAGATCACCGCCAAGGACGCCACCGGCGCCACGATCAGCCAGCTCGTGCACGACGCGCTGACCGTCAAGGCCGGTTCATGAGGAGGGACAGCATGAGAAGGATGCTCCGTGGGCTGGCCGTCGCGGCCACCTGTGTCGCGGTCGCCGCGGG
>JBAUUM010000729.1:0-16471 GCA_049582705.1 Actinocatenispora sp. | reverse complement strand
CCACTGCCGATGCGGATCGCGATCCCGCGCGCGGCGCCCGTGCGGGACTGGCTCGCCGGCATCATGCGCGACTCGTCGGCCCTCGCCCAGTTCGCGCACACGCCGCCGGCCCGGATCGCCGAGTGGTGTGCCCCCAGCGGCGGGCCGCTGTTCGACACGGTGCTGGCCACCCCGGCGCAGGGCGCCGTCGTCGACGAGGGGGAGGGAGCCGCGGTGCCACCCGCCCCATCGGCCGCCCGGTACCCGCTGACGGTCACCGCCGGCCCGGCCGCCGACGGGTCGCTGCGGATCATCCTCGAGCACGACCCGAGGGTGGTCGAACCGGCCGTGGTCGGGTACCTCGCCGATCACCTGGTCACCATCCTCGGCGGCATGGCCGGCGGTCCGGATCTCGCAGTCGGGGGCCTGCCCGCCCTGGGCGCGACCGAACGCGCCGAGCTGGCGCGGTGGTCGGCCGGTCCGTCGCGTCCGCCGACCGCCTGGCTGCCCGTGACGATCGAGCGGGTCGCCGCGGAACTGCCCGACGCGGTGGCGATCGAGCAGGACGGCGCCACGGTCACCTTCCGAGACCTGCTGGCCGGGGCACGCGCCGTGGCCCGTGGTCTGCGCGCGTCCGGTGTCGCCGGCGGCCTGGTGGCGATCGAGTCGGCCCGCGGTGCGGACGCGGTCGTCGCGATGCTCGGCGCCTGGTACGCCGGCAGCGCGTACCTGCCACTGGACCCGGAGATCCCGGCGGCGCGTCGTGCCGAGATCCTCGACCAGGCTCGACCCCGGCTGCTGGTCACGACCACGACCGGGTCGCCCGACACGCCAGCCGGTGGTCGCGGGTTGCCCCGGTCGTCGGTGACCGAACTGGTCGCGGCCGGCGCCGCCGCCGACACACCCGGCGCCGACGACACACCCGTTGCCGCGCCGGGGCTCGACGACGCCGCGTACGTGATCTTCACGTCCGGTTCGACCGGCGTTCCCAAGGGCGTCGTGGTGGGGCACCGGTCGTTGGCCAACTTCGTGGCCGACATGGTGGACCGCTACCGGCTGGGTCCCGCCGACCGTGGCCTGCTCGGTGCCTCGATCGGCGTGGACTTCTTCGTCGGCGAACTGTTCCCGCTGCTGGCCGCGGGAGCGACGGCGGTGGTCCGGCGCCCCGACGCCTACACCGACATGCGGGTACTGCTCGACCAGGTGGCGACCGACCGGATCACCGTCCTCAACCTGGCGACCGCCGTGTGGCACCAGCTCACCCGCGAGATCGCCGACGGTGCGAGGCTGGCCGACCCGGTCCGGGTGGTGGAGATCGGTGGCGAACGCGCCGTACCGGCCCTGCTCGACCTGTGGCGACGGGGCACGGCCGGGGCAGTGCCGCTGTACAACGGGTACGGTCCGACCGAGGCGACCGTCGCGGCCACCTCGTGCCAGCTCACCGGTTCGGGCCGACCCGATCTGGGCGGCTGGACCGAGGTGCCGATCGGCCGGCCGTTGGCCAACACGCACTGCCTCGTCCTCGACGACGACGGGCGGGAGGCCCCGGTCGGTGCCGTCGGTGAGCTGCACCTCGCCGGTGACTGCCTGGCGCTCGGCTACCTGGACGACGCCGCGCTGACCGCGGATCGGTTCGTCGCGGACCCTCGGGTGCCCGGCGGCCGCCGGTACCGGACCGGTGACCTGGTGCGCTGGAACGCCGCCGGCCAGCTGGAGTACCACGGTCGGACCGACGGTCAGCTGAAGATCGCCGGTCACCGCGTCGAGACGGCCGAGATCGAGCGGGCGCTGCTGTCGTTCGAGGGGATCCGCGAGGTCTGGGTCTCCACCCGGGCGAGCGCGGACGGTGAGGTACTGGGCTGCGACGCGCACCTGGTCGGCGCCGTCGACCTGGACCTGCCCGCGGTGCGCGGGCACGTCTCCCGGCTGCTGCCACCGGCGGTGGTCCCGATCGCACTGTCGCAGGTCGAGTCGCTGCCCCGGACCGTGTCGCACAAGGTCAGCCCGGCGTCGTTCGTGGTACGGGCGACCGACGAGCCGGCATCGGGACCCGACACCGACGAGCCGGCATCGGGACCCGGCACCGTGGCCGACGGCCGGGCCGCCGCGCTGGCCGAGGCGTTCGCCGAGGTCCTCGGCCATCGCGAGCTGGACGGCGGCTTCTACGCCGCGGGTGGGAACTCGCTGCTGGCCATGCGGGTGCTCAGCAGGCTGCGCAAGGAGTCGGGCGTCCAGCTCACCGTCCGCCGACTGGTCACCGCACCCAGCCTGAACGAGCTGATCCACGAACTGACCGCCGCCGACGGGGATCCGACGGCGCCCTCGGCAAGCGGACCCGGCGCCGGCGAACGAAAGGCGAACGCATGAACACCGGACCCCTGTCCTTCGCCCAACGCGGCGTCTGGGTCGCGGCGCAGGACGACACGTCGAGTTCGGTCTACACCGTCCAGCTGGCACTGAGCCTGACCGGCGGCGTCGACACCGACGCGCTCGGCTGGGCGGTCGCCGAACTCTGCCGGCGGCATCCGTCGCTGCGGACCCGGTTCCAGGTCGGCGACGACGTCCAGCAGTTGGTGCAGCCGGACCCGATCGAGCCGATGCGCGTCACCGACGTCAGCGGCGAGGCCGATCCCCGTGCCGCCGCGGACGCCGTCGCGGCGCGGCGGCACCGGGAGCCGTTCGACCTCGAGGCGGGCACCCCGTTCCGGGCCGACCTGGTCCGGGTCCGGGACGACACGCACGACCTGATCCTGACGGTGCACCACATCGTGTGCGATGCGACGGCCGGCAGCATCCTGCTGCGCGACCTCGCCGCGCTCTACAGCCACCGGGTCACCGGGCAGAATGCGCCTCCGCCGCCGCCGTCGACCACCCCGATCGACGTCGCGACGGCGGAACACGCCCGCTGGACCAGCGCCGCCGGGCAGGCACGGATCGCCGGGTACGCCGAGAAACTGGCCGGCGCCCGGCCACCGGACTTCGGTCCGCTGGCCGTGGCGACCCGCACCGGGCCGGCCGGCGCCAGCCACCGGTTCACCATCGGCGACGAGTTGCGGCAGGCCGCCGTGCGTACCGCACGTGCCGCCGGTACCTCCCTGTACGTGCTGTGCCTCGCCGCGTACGCGGCGCTGCTGGCCAAGGTCGGCGGCTCCGACGACGTCGTAATCGGCGTGCCGCTGGACGTACGGGGCAGCGCCGACGACGAGGACGTGGTGCTCTGTCAGGCCACCATCTCCCTGGTGCGGGTGAGGTTCACGCCCGGGTTGACCGTCGCCGGCCTGTGCGACCAGGTCAACGACGGGATGCTCGACGTGCTGGACGACGCCGGGCTGCCGTTCCAACTGGTCCTCAGCCAGCTGGCCGCGCGGCAGGGGGAGGCGGCCACCCAGCTGGTACGGACGACCTGCCAGTTGCTGCAGGTGGAGGACGAGCGGGTGCACTTCGCCGGCCTCGACCCCGTCGCCGAACACGCCGACGCCTGGCTGAGCTCGACCGACGGCACCTCGAAGTTCGACATCTCGCTGCACCTTGCCGACTTCGGTGACGCGATGCACGCCTCGTTCGAGTACAGCACCGAGGTGTTCGACCGGGTGACCGTGGAGCGTTGGGCGGACCGCTTCCAGACCGTGCTCGCCGGGCTGGTGGGTGACCCGGACGGGCAGGTCGCCGACGTCGCCCTGTTGTCCGAGCGGGAGCGGCGGGACACGCTGGACGCGTGGAACGACACGATGGTGGCGAACCCGGCGGCCGGTACCGTGCTGACCTCGTTCGAGCGGCAGGCGCGGGAGACACCCGGGGCCACGGCGGTCGTCGCCGCCGACGGTACGACGGTCAGCTACCGGGACCTGGACGCGCGGGCGAGCCGGATGGCGACCATGCTCCGCGAGCGGGGCACGCGGGTCGGTGACGTGGTCGGGCTGTTCGCCGACCGCAGTGTCGAGCAGATGGTGGCCCTGATCGCGATCCACAAGGTCGGCGCGGCGTACCTGCCGCTCGACCCGAACATGCCCGAGCTGCGGCTGGGGCACCTGCTCTCGGACAGCTCGCCGACGCTCGTGGTGACCCAGTCCTGGCTGGAGTCGCGGCTGCCGGAGTCGGTGCCACGCTGCGCCGTCGACGGTGACGAACAGCGCTTCGCGGCCCTCGACGAGCTGCGGCCGTCGGTTCCCGCCGACCCGGACCGGCTCGCCTACGTGATCTACACGTCGGGCTCGACCGGTCGTCCCAAGGGCGTCATGGTCCGACACTTCGCCGTCCAGAGCTACCTGCTCGCGATGCAGGAGCGCTACCCGCTGGGGCCCACGGACCGGTTCCTGCACTCGACGACGATCACGTTCGACGTGTCGGTCAACGAGATCTTCTGGCCACTGTCGGTCGGCGGCGCGATCGTGTTGTCCGGCCCGAGGGGCCAGCTCGACCCGTGGAACGTGCTCGAGCTGATCGCGCGCGAGTCGGTCACCTGCCTGTACTTCGTGCCCTCGACGCTGCGCGTGCTCGTCGAGACCGCCGGCGACGCGCCGACCGGCGGCACCATGCGGCACGTGTTCGTCAGCGGGGAACGCCTCTCCCCGAAACTGGCCGCGGACGTGCACGCGAAGCTGGGCGTCTACCCGCTGGACGTGTACGGCGTCACGGAGGTCTCGGTCGACTCGACCGTCCACCAGACCGGGCCGGACGACCCGCCCGGTGTCGCGATGATGGGCCACCCGCTGACCAACGCCCGCGTGTACGTCCTGGACCGGAAGTTCCGTGCCCTGCCGTGCGGCGTGGTGGGCGAGATCGCCCTGGCCGGTGACTGCGTCTCCCTGGGCTACCTCGGCCGGCCGGGGCAGACCGCCACCGCCTTCGTGCCGGACCCGTACTCACCGGTGCCCGGGGACCGGATGTACCGCACCGGCGACCTCGGCTACCTGGACAACGACGGCATGCTCTGCCTGCTCGGACGGTTGGACTTCCAGGTGAAGCTGCGCGGCGCCCGCCTGGATCTCGACGAGGTGGAACTGCTCATCGAGGAGTTTCCCGGTACGGCCGACGCCGTGGTGGTCTGCCGCGGCGAGGGCGACGCCGCCGTGCTGGTCGCCTACGTCACTCCGGGTTCGGTCGCGGACATCGCCGAGGACCTGCAGGCGCATCTGAGGAAGTGGCTCGCGCCGCACATGGTGCCGCACCGCATCGTCGCGCTCGACGCTCTGCCGCTGACCACGAACGGGAAGGTGGACCGGGCCGCGCTGCCCGAGGCCGATCTGGCCGAACTCCCGGCCGACGAGGCGGAACCGGTCGACGCCGTCACCGCGGAGGTGCTCGCGCTGTGGCGGGAGGTCCTCGGCACCGACGCGGTGCGCACCGAGGACAACTTCCTCGCCCTCGGTGGCAACTCGATCATCGCCACCCGGATCGCGAACCGGTTGCGCCGGTCGTTCGGCGACCACCTGCCGTTGCGCCTGGTCTTCGACAACCTGACCGTGGCGGCGCAGGCGCAGGCGCTGAAGCGGCTGCCGCCCCCGGTCGCGGCGGTGGCGCCGTGACCGGCGCGGCCGGCGTCGGGCGGGTCACCGACCCCGGACCGGTCTCCGATCCACAGCTCCAGTTCTACTTCCTCGACCAGATGACCACCGATCGCCGTGAGTACATCCTGGGGATCACCCTCGTACTGACCGGGGCGGTGGACCTGGACCGGCTCGCCGCGGCGGGCCGGTCCGTGGTCGCCCGGCACGAGTCGCTGCGGTTCCAGTTCGTCGAAACCGCGGACGGGCTGGGTCGCGTCGTGTTGCCGCCGGACGACTTCGAGGTCGTACGTCACGACCTCACCGGGGTGCCCGACGGCAAGGAACGGTTGACGGCCCTGTACGACCGGGTCTGCGACCACGACATCGTGATCGGTGGCGGCTACCTGTTCCGGATGCACCTGGTCCGGCTGGCGGCCGACCGCACCGTACTGATGCTGGTGATGCACCACATCGTCACGGACGGCTGGTCGTGCGAGCTGATGCTCGACGAGTTCTCGCAGCACTACCGGACCGGTCGGCCGCCCGAGGGGACGCCACCCGGATACGGGGTCTACCTCGACTGGGAGCGTCGCTGCCGGACCGGCGGCGCCTGGGACCGCGACCTGGACTACTGGCGTCGGCAGCTGCGGGACGCCCCGGCCGAGTCCACCTTCCGGCGGGACCGCCGCCGACCGGCGGTGCGGACCACCGCGGCCGGCCGGATGAACGTGGACCTGGCCCCGGTCGGCTCCACGGCGCTGCGGGACGCCGCCATCGGGCACGGTACGAGTCCGCTGGTGCTGCTCGTCGCGGCCGTGATGCTGGTGCTCAACCGGCTGACCGCCGAGGACGACCTCGTCGTGGGGGTGGCGACGTCCGGCCGGTTGGACGCCGACCTGCACGAACTCGTCGGGCTGTGCGTCAACACGGTGCCGGTGCGCTGCGAGGTCGTCGACGGTACGCCGGTGGCGTCGGTGCTGGACGCGGTGCGCGACAGCCTGCTGGACGCCTACGAGCATTCCGCGCTGCCGTTCACCCGGGTCGTCGAGGCCGCCGGCGTTCCGCACACGCCGAGCCGGACACCGCTGTACCAGGTGATGGTCGCCTACCACGAGGGCACGTACGCGGACTGCCTCGACATCGACGGCGTCGACGTGGCGGAGTGGGAACTGGCCGCGCCGGTGGTGCAGTGCGACGCCACGTTCGATGTCGTCGCGCAGCCGTCCGGCGATCTGTCCCTGGACATCTCCTTCAGTACGGATGTCTTCACCGAGCGGGCGGCGCGCGGCTGGGCCGAGGAATGCCGGGCGGTCCTCGGCGAACTGCTCGGTGGTGGCGGGCCGCCGGCACCGTGACCGGCCCTCCGCCCGGTCGGGACAGTCGACAGCGGTCTTCCCGACTGGGACCGGTGTGGCGGGTCAGTCGCCGAACTGCGCGTCGCACCGGTCCTTGAGCTGCCTGAGGTGCTGGAGGCTGTCGAGTACCAGGCTGTCCGCCGGGCCGAAGTCGATCAGGCAGCCGATCTCGTCCACGCCGAGGTCGCGCAGCCTGGCCACGGTGGCGACGCCGTCCTCGACGGTGCCGAACAGGCCGCCCTCCGAGAAGTACCGCTCGAACGCCGCCTCCACCAGCTCGTCGATCATCGCGGCGGTGTCCTCGTCGTCCGGCAACGCGTCCAGGTCGGCCTTGCTCACCAGGTTGAACGAGCTGCGCAGATAGTCCAGCATCGGTCCGCGCACGATCGCACGGACCTGATCGCGGTCGGTGCCGAGGAACGTGTGCAGCATCAACGTCACGTTGCCCGGTCCGGTGGCGCCGGATGCGGCCCGGGCCTTGCGGTAGGCGGCGATCTTGCCGGCGAGTTCCTCGGTGTCCTGGCCGAGCAGGTGGGTCAGTACGCCCGCGCCGACCGACCCGGCGTACTCGAACGTGGCGGTGCTGCCGGCACTGGTGATCCAGACCGGCAGCTCGGGCTGCACGGGCTGGGGGAACACCCGCACCTCCCGGGTGTCGCCGTTGCCGTCGGTCCGGGTGACCGTGCCGCCGCGCCACAGTGACCGCACGGTGCTGACGGTGTCCGCCAGTACCTCGTACCGCTCGCGGTAGCTGCCCGGCGCGAGGACGAAGTCCCCGGCGTTCCAGCCCGAGGCGAAGGACAGGCCGACCCGGCCGTGGGAGAGGTTGTCGATGACCGACCAGTCCTCGACGATGCGGAGCGGGTCGTGCAGCGGCGCGACGACGCTACCGGCCCTGATCTGCACCCGGGAGGTGATGCCGACCAGCGCGGCACTCACCACGGACGGGTTCGGGTAGATGCCGCCGAACGTGTGGAAGTGCCGCTCCGGGGTCCAGACCGCGGTGAAGCCGTTCTCGTCGGCGAAGCGGGCCCCGGCCAGCAGCAGGTCGTAGACCCCGGGGCGGGTGACGTCGCCGCCGTCGGCGAAGTAGAAGACTCCGAACTTCACGAGTGTGTCCCCATCCCGGCACCGAAGTGGTTCTCCTGCGGGTCGCCCAGACACGAGCGGGTGAGCGCGGCCCGGTCGACCTTTCCGTTGGTGCCCACCGGGAACGACCCGACCGGGAAGTAGCGGCTCGGCACCATGTAGTTGGGCAGCCGGGCTCGCAGGAACGCGGCGAGCTCGGGCGCCGGCAGTGCCGCGCCCGTATACGCCGCGACCAGTTCGGGCCCGGTGTCCGGGTCGTCGTACGGCCACACCACGGCGTCGGAGACGGCGGTGTGACCGCGCAGCGCCCCCACGACCTCGCCCAGTTCCACGCGGTAGCCGCGCACCTTGACCTGGTCGTCCAGTCTGCCGAGGTGGACCAGTACGCCGTTCTCCCGGCGCACCCGGTCACCGGTGCGGTACCAGCTCGTGGCCGCCGGTGTCCGCCCGGCCGGGACGGGCACCGCAACCCGGTCGGTGATGTCGAGGAATCTGCCCTCGTTGTCCTGTGGCCGCAGGTAACCGGCGAACCGTTGGGGACCGCGTACGCACAGTTCGCCCACGGTGTCCACGCAGGCCGAGCCGTCCACCAGTACCGACTCCAGATGCGGATAGGACAGCCCGATCGGGACCGTTCCGTTGGCCGCCCCCGGGTCGCCGCCGGTGGGCAGTACGTGGTCGGTGCACGCGATGGTCAGCTCCGTCGGCCCGTACAGGTTGACCACTGTGGACCGTGGCGCCGCCGCCTGCCAGCTGGTGGCGTGGTGACCGGTCAGCTGCTCGCCACAGAACAGGCTCCATCGCAGTGCCGGCATGCAGCCCGGCGCAAGCTCGCCGAACCGCTCGGCGTGCGCGATGGTCGACGGCACCGAGAACCAGTGGGTGAGCCGGCGGCTGTTGACGTACTCGACCGGGGACAGCAGGTCGTCGCGCTCGGGCGCGACCAGCGTGCCGCCGCCGGCCCAGCAGACGAAGAGGTCGAACACCGACAGGTCGAAGGTGAGATCGAAGTTCTGCGAGAACCGGTCGCCGGGGCGGACCCGGAGGCGCGCCGCGTTGTGCCGCACGAACGTGACCACCGCCCGGTGGTCGACGGGCACGCCCTTCGGCACGCCGGTCGATCCGGAGGTGAACAGGAGATACGCGGCGGAGTCCGGTGCGGGGGCGAGGAACTCCGGCACGCTGCCCGGCGTGGTGTCGGCAGCGAGGTCGGTCCGCGGCAGCGTGGTGAGCGCGGGGGCGTCGGTCTCGTCCGGGTCCACGGCGACGAGGTCGAGATCCGCCTCGGCCAGGACCAGCTCGGTACGCGCGGCCGGCGCGTCGGGGTTCAGCGGCACGATCGTGGCACCGAGCCGGAGGACCGCGAGGTAACCGGCGTAGGCGGCGAGGCTCCGCGAGGCGTACAGGCCGATCCGGCGGGCCCCGGGTCGGGCGGCATGCAGCCGGGCGGCCAGGGCGTCCACGTGTTCCGACAGGGCGGCGTAGCTGAGCGTGCGGCCCGCGACCTCCAGCGCGACGACGTCCGGTTGCTCCGCGGCCGTCCGTGCGAACAGGTCGAACAGTGTCGGCTCGGCTTCGCTCATCGATCCCTAGTGTCTGTCCGGAGTTCCCACGGCGCGCTGACCGTAGCACCACGCGATGGGCGACGACGTGCGTGTGCCGGGCGTCGTCGCGGATCCCGTGGGAGATGGCCGGCCCAGGGCGCGGCGACAACATCATGCGTCATGGCCCGACCCGGCCGCTACCCCTCGCGACCGGCCCGGGGCCCGCCTCCGCCCGAGGTTGACAACGGGCGTCGCGTCACGCAATGCTGCCATGACCTATCGGCTCAGCGTGGAAGCGACGGGGCAATGACGCTTGATCACCAAGGCGCCACGAGCGTTCGCCCGTCTGCCCGGGACGGTGGCCAGGCCCTCGGCATGGTCCCGACCGGATGTTCCCGCCGTGGCCGTTGACGTGCCGTCGGTGACCACCCGCGACACCGTCGAGCTCGACCAGTTCCGACACACCACCCACGCGTTCCTGGCGGAACATGTCGCGCCGCACGTGGACACGTGGGAACGGCAACGGTCCTGGCCCGCCCGCGAGCTCTACCCGTCGTTCGGTACGCAGGGTCTGCTCGGCCTCGGCTACGAGCGCCGCTACGGCGGTGCCGAGCTGGACTTCCGTTTCACCCGCGCGTTCTGCGCGGAACTCGGCTCGCTCGACTGCGGCGGGATCGGCATGTCGGTGTCGGTGCAGACCGACATGTGTACTCCGGCGCTCGCGCAGTACGGTTCCGACGAGGCCCGGGACCGGTTCCTGCGCGGGGCCATCGCCGGGACCGCCATCGGCAGCATCGCCCTGACCGAGGAGTCCGGCGGTTCGGACTTCAACGGCATCGCCACCACGCTGACCCGTCGTGACGGCGACTACCTCGTACGGGGTCGCAAGGTCCTGATCACCAACGCGACGGTCGCCGACTTCCACGTCGTACTGTGCCGCACGTCCGCCACGCTGCCCGTCACGCAGGCGTTCACCCTCGTGGTGGTGCCGGCCGACGAGCCCGGCGTGAGTGCCACGCCGTACCCGGACAAGCTCGGCAACCTGTGCTGCGACCACGGCGACGTGACGTTCGACGACGTACGCATCCCGGCCGGGTACGTGATCGGTGCCGAGGGGCTGGGCTACCCGCTGCAGGCCGCGGCGCTGATCCGGGAGCGGCTGGTCAGCGCGGTGATCGCCGACGCCCAGGCGCGCCGCCTGCTGGCTCGGGCGACCGCGGTGGCCCGCGGGCGCAGTTCCTTCGGCGGCCCGCTGATCGAGCACGACCGGGTGGCGGACCGGCTCGTCGCCCTCGACACCCAGCTCACCCTGCTGGGCGCGACACTCGACACGGCGACCCGCGAGGTCGTCGCGGACGGCGAGGTCAGCAAGCTCGCGCTGGTGACCAAGAACGTCGCCGCGCGTGCCTGGGTCGAGGCCGCGGACTGCCTGCTGCAACTGTCGGGTGGATCGGGTTACATGACCGACACGAGCGCGCAACGGGCCTATCGCGACGCCCGGGCGGCGTCGATAGCCGGCGGCACGGACGAGGTCCTGCGCCGCAGCCTCGCCGGCTACCTGCCCTGACCGAGCTCGAGGAGGAGTTGTCGTGGTTCTTGCTGTGTACGGTCGCGCGTGGGTGGCGGTGTACCGATGACGACCGCCGCCGCGGACCGGGAGCCGGGCGCACCGACGGTGACCGGGGACGCGCAGCAGGCCGCATGGCTGGAGGCCGTCGACGGTCTCGACCCGGTGGACCTCCCGCTCGACCGGCCGCGATGTCCGTCCCGGGTTGCGGAACGTGGTCGCTGCGACGTCGCCCTGCCGGAACCCGTCGCCGAGCGGCTCGCCGCCGTGGCGAAGGAGTGGGGCGTCGGGACCGAGGACGTGCTGCTCGCCGGCGTGGCGGTACTGGTGCATCGGCTGGCCGGCACCACGGACGTACCGCTGGCCGTGCCGCTGGGCGGCCCGGACACCGGAGACGTCGCCGTGGTCCGGGTGGACCTGGCGGGCACCCGCACGTTCCGGCAGGTCGTACTCCGGGCCGCGCAGGCGCGGACCGACGCCGCAGACCTAGGCCCGGTCGTACTGCCGCCCGCCCGGCGGGCCGAGCTGACCCGGATCGCCGTCGGACCGCCCACTCAGGCGTCGGATTTCGACCTCTGCTTCCACGCCGAGCCGGGTGGCGTCGCCGTGCACCACGATGCTCGGCTGCTGTCCGCGGCGAGCGCCGTCGTCGCCGGGCGCCACCTGACGCACCTGCTGGCCGGGGCGCTCGCGCCGGGTCGGGTGGCGTTGGAGGACCTGAGCCTCCTCGACCCGGACACCTGCGGATCGCTCGATGGCCGGGCGGGCAGCGCGGCCGTCGGGCACTGCTGCGTCGTCGACTGGGTCGACGTCGTCGCGGCGCAGCGCGGCGACGAGCCGGCCGCCGGGTACACCGCTCTGCGCGACGCGTCCCTGCGGGTGCGCGCCGGCCTGCGTGGCCGGGGCGTCGTCGCCGGTGACCTCGTCCAGATCGACGTGCGGCCCGGCGTTGATCGGCTGGCCGTGCTGCTCGGCGTGCTGCGCTGTGGCGCGACCGTCCGACCGGCGGATCCCGGACGGTCGGATGTCGCGGGGACGCCGAGCTGGATCGTCGCACCCGCCGCAGACCGGGACGCGAACCCCGACACCCGGGTGCTGGTGGCGGACGAGCTGCTGGCCGGGCAGTCGGCGCCGGACGGGAACGCGCCGCGGGGCGAATCCTGCCCGCACCGGGCCAGGGCGGGAACCGGCCCGGCCGGCAGCCCGGTGCACGCCGCCGTGGTCGAGATCCGCGACGACGGTCTCCGCCGGCAGCCGCCGATGGCCTGGGGCGAACTGTACGTACGGTGCCCCGGCCCGCCGGAGTCCGCCGGCGCCGCACCCGGCGACGATCTGTACGCCACCGGCGTGCGCGCCTACCGCGACCACGGCGGCGACGTGCACCTCGCGGTGCCGGCAGCGATGACAGCCGGCCCAGCGCCGGTCGACACGGCACCGGTCGGCACGGCGCTGGTCGGCACGGCGCTGGCCAACACGGCGCCGGCCGACGCCGCGCACGAGGAGCCGGCGCAGAGGAAGACCGGTACTGACGATCCGGTGACCGCCCGGCTCGCCGAGATCTGGGCGGAGGTCCTCAACGTCGCGTCGGTCCGGCCCGACGACGACTTCTTCCTCCTCGGCGGCTACTCGTTGCCGATGGTGCAGTGCGCGGTCCGTATCCGGCGCGAGTTCGGCGTGCGGATGCCGCTGTCGGCGCTGTCCCAGCAGCCCCGGCTGGCGGACTTCGCCGACTGGCTGCGTCCGTCGCTGACACCGACCGATGCGGTCTCCGACGGGCCCGGCGAGGCGGCGCCGGCCGAGCCGGACCCCTCCGGTGCCGCGGAGCTGCCACCGCTTCGCCGCAGGCAGCGTCCGGACCGGATCCCGTTGTCGCACGCGCAGAGCCGGCTCTGGCTCGTCGAACAGACGGCGGGATACAAGCAGGCGGACGGGGTGTCGATCGGCTGGCTGTTCCCCGCCGGTACCGGACCGGACCGGCTGCGGGCGGCGGTGGAGGCGCTCATCGCCCGACACGAGATCCTGCGTACGACGATCCAGTTCGACGGCGACCGGCCGTACCAGCGCGTGCGGGCGGAGCTGGAGGTTCCGGCGCATCAGGCGGACGACCTGTCCGCGACCGCCGTCGAGCATGCCCGCACGTTGCTGGACCTCGCGTACACGACGCCCAACGACATCCAGCACGGGCCACTCGTGGTCATGGCGACCGGGCTCTGCGCGGAGGGCACGGTGCTGCTGATCAACCTGCACCACGTCTCCGTCGACGGCTGGTCCCAGGAGATCCTGTCCAGCGAGCTGCGCACGGCGTTCCTCGACGGCGCGCTGCCCGCGACGGACGGACCCCAGTACGCCGACTACGCCCTCTGGGAACGGGAACTGCTGGACGAACGCCGCCTGCGGGAGGGACTGGCGTACTGGCGTACCGCGCTGTCCGGGTTCGAGCCGCTGTCCCTGCGCAACACCGCGCAGCTTCCGGACGGGCCGGTCGGGTCGAGCCTCGAGATCAGGCTCGACCCGGCGACCGTCGCGACGCTGGAGGCCGCCGGTCGGACCGTCGGCGCGAGCCTGTTCGTGCTGCTGTGGAGCTGCGCGACCCTTGCGCTGCACGCGTTCACCCACCGGCACGACCTCGTCGTCGGTACCGACGCGGCCAACCGGATCGTGCCGGAGATCGAGCCGATGGTGGGGTTCTTCGTCAACCAGCTCGCCCTGCGCGCCCGGCTGCACGACGAGATGTCGCTCCGGGAGCTACTGACCCAGGCGAACACCACGGTCCTGGATGGCCTCGCCCGGCAACACATCCCGTTCGACCAGGTGGTCGCCGCGGTGAACCCGCCGCGTGAGGCGAACCGCACCCCGCTGATCGGCGTCAAGCTCGTCATGCAGGACGTGGCCGAGCCGCCGTCGCGGGACGCGTCGGTGCGCAACCTGCACTCGGCGAACCGCCCGGGCACCGACAAGCACGACGCGATCCTCAGTTTCGAGCGCGACGGCGACGGCCTGGTCGGCTTCTTCGAGTACGCGTACGTGGCGTTGAGTGACGCTTCGGCGGCGCGGATCGCCGACGCGTTCCGGGCCGCGGTGGACGGCGTCGCCGCCGACCCGGACCTCAGCGTGGCGGACTGGCGTACCCGGACCACGATGCAACTGGTCCGCCGATCCCGGCGGCTGCCCGGCCGGTTCGGCGGCGGCGTTCCTGCGAGGAGTGAGCACGATGGTTAGTGGGACGGGCCGGTTCGCGCGTGACACGCGCAAGGCCGTGGTGGTCGAGTCGGCGACCGTCGTGGACGTGGTCCCGCCGCCGGAACCCGGATCGCCGGCGATCCTGCGCACCCGGGTACCCGGCGTGGACCTGACGCGCTGGATGTCCGGGAACCGGGAGGCCGTGGACGTCGCCCTGTCCACCCACGGGGGCGTACTGTTCCGCGGCTTCGACGGGATGACCGACGAGGCGGATCTGCAGCGGGCGCTCGTCGACCTCGGCCACCGGTCGATGACCTACCTGGAGCGGTCCACGCCTCGGCGCACGCTCAACTCGGCCGTGTACACCTCGACCGAGTACCCGGCGCACGAGGAGATCGCGCTGCACTGCGAGCTGACCGCCGCGATCCAGGTGCCGCGGTTGGTCTGGTTCTTCGCGGTGCAGCCACCCGAGACCGGCGGCGCGACGCCCACCGGCAGTACCGTCGCGATCCTGCGACGACTGCCCACCGAACTGGTCGACCGGTTCCGGCGGTACGGCTGGAAGCTGATCCGCAACTACGGCAACGGGTACGGCCCCGGCTGGCGCGAGGCGTTCCAGACCGATGATCCCGCGGTCGTCGAGGCCTACTGCGACAGCCACGCCGTCACGTACTCGTGGCGCGGCGACCTGCTGCGTACCGTGCAGGTGCGGCGCGCGATCGAGACGCATCCCCGCACCGGCGACGAGGTGTGGTTCAACCACGTCGCGTTCTGGCACGACAGCGCGCTGGCCGACGACGTGCGCGCGGAGATGTTGCGCGACGTCGGCGTGGACGGCCTGCCGTACCGGGTCACGTACGGCAACGACGAGCCGATCGATGCCGCCGACATCGCGCTGATCAAGGCGGCGTACCTCGCCGAGCGGCGGGAGGTGCCGTGGCAGCGCGGGGATCTGATGATCATCGACAACCTGTTGCTGGCGCACGGTCGCCGTCCGTTCACCGGTACCCGGAAGATCGTCGTCGCGATGACCGACGGGCACGAGCGGGCGCCGTTCACCCCGGGCAGCGGTGACGGACCCGTGGTGGCCGCATGACGGTCGGCTATCCGCTGTCGCCGGTCCAGCGGCACCTGCACCGGGTCGCCGGCGACCGGCTGGACCGACACGTCACCTGGCTGGAGTTCACCACCGACGCCGATCCCGCACAGGTCCGCGCCGCCGTGGCCCGGCTGGCGGCGCGTCACGAGATTCTCGCCTCGGCGTTCGTCGCGGTGGATCCCGCCGTGCCGCCGTTGCAGGTCGTGGAGCAACCGGTGACGGTGCTGGACGCGGCGGACCGGACCGACGTGCGGGTCACCGCACCGGACGTGCGGCTGGTCGCAGAACCCGGCCCCGAGGGCTGGACGATGGCGCTCGGCTGGTCGGCCCTCGCCGTGGACCTGGGCTGTCTGCCGCGGGTCGCCGCGGAACTCGAGGTCGCGCTCGGCGACGGCCTCGACGACGCCGCGGCGCCGTACTCGATGGTCGCGCAGTGGTTGACCGACTTCCCCGGCTCGGCGGAGGCCGTCGCGGGCACCGCCTTCTGGCAGCGCGACCAGGGCGGTGAACCGCCCGCCGGACGGTCGGAACCGCCCGCCGACGACCGGCCGTGCGCGGTCCGGGTGCCGCTCGACGACGCGACCGTCGGTGGGCTGCACAAGCTCGCCGATCACTGGCAGGTCGGTGTGGACCGGATCGTGCTGGCGGTGTGGGCGCAGCTGGCCAACCGGGCCGACGGGGAGAGCCCGACCCGGCTGGAGTGCTACACGCACGGCCGGAGCGACCCGGAGCTGGACGAGTTCCTCGGGCCGCTGGGTCGGTACCTGCCGCTGTGGTTCGCCGACCTGGCCGACGGCCCGGCCCGTGCGGCGGTCCGGTCCGCCGACCGGGCGGTCACCGAGGCGGAACTCCACGCGGAGAGCTGGGTCCCACCGGACTCCCGGCGGCACCGGTACGGCTTCGACGCCGTCCACGTACCGGCGGGCGCGCCGGGTGCCGGCTCCCGGGTCACCGTGACCGGGGCGCACACGCACAGCGAGGAGTTCCTCAGCAAGCTGTCCTGTGTACAGGCAGGCGACGGGCTCCAGCTCACCCTCACCGGGCTCGGCGCGCCGCGTCAGGAGCGGCTGCGCGACCGGCTCGTGCACGCCCTGACCGTCCTGGTCGAGCAGGGCGGCGATGCGCCGCTCGGCGCGGTCGTCGGTCTGCCCGACGTCGAGGCGGCCGAGTTG
>JBAUUM010000728.1:0-1656 GCA_049582705.1 Actinocatenispora sp. | reverse complement strand
GGATCGGCCCTCGCGGCACCGACCGGGCCGGACGGCGCCCGGACGGCGCGACCGCACTCCGCCGACCCCGACGCCCCGATCGAACAGCTGCGCGGCGTCTGGATCTCCAGCGTGGTCAACATCGACTGGCCGTCCGCCACCGGGCTGCCCGTCGAGATCCAGCAGCAGCAGCTGATCGACTGGTTCGACCTGGCCCGGCGACTCAACCTCAACACCGTGATGCTCCAGGTGCGGCCCACCGCCGACGCGTTCTGGCCGTCCCGGTTCGAGCCGTGGTCCCAGTACCTGACCGGCACCCAGGGCCAGGACCCCGGCTACGACGCACTCGAGTTCGCGGTCACCGAGGCGCACAAGCGCAACCTGGAACTGCACGCCTGGTTCAACCCGTACCGGGTGAGCATGCAGACCGACCCGAGCAAGCTGGTCGACTGGCACCCGGCCCGCAAGCACCCCGACTGGGTCTTCGCCTACGGCCCGAAGCTGTACTACAACCCCGGGATCCCGGAGGTCCGGCGGTTCGTCCAGGACGCCATCCTGGACGCCACCCGCTACGACATCGACGGCGTGCACTTCGACGACTACTTCTACCCGTACCCGCTGGCCGGGCAGACGCTGCCCGACGCGGACACGTACGCGAAGTACGGTGCCGGTTTCGACACCATCGAGGACTGGCGGCGCAACAACATCGACCTGCTGATCTCGGAGATCAGCCACCGCATCCACGCCCGCAAGCCGTGGCTGAAGTTCGGGGTCAGCCCGTTCGGCATCTGGCGCAACGCCAGCTCCGACCCGGCCGGCTCGGACACCGGCGGCACCGAGTCGTACAACGCGAACTTCGCCGACACCCGCAAGTGGGTGAAGCGGGGCTGGCTGGACTACATCAACCCGCAGATCTACTGGAACATCGGCCTGGCCGTCGCCGACTACGCCAAGCTCACGCCCTGGTGGGCCGAGCAGGTCCGGGGCACCCACGTCCAGCTGTACATCGGGGAGGCGACGTACAAGGTCGGCGACCCGGCGCAGCCGGCCGAATGGCAGGACCCGGCCGAGTTGTCCAGGCACCTCACGCTCGACCAGCAGTACCCCGAGGTCGGCGGCAACGTGTACTTCTCCGCGGTGCAGATGCGGACCGACAAGCTGGGCGCGACGAGTCAGCTGGTGGCCGACCACTACCAGCACCGGGCCATCACCCCGGCAATGCCGCACCTGGACTCGCGGGCGCCGCTGCGACCGGTGGTCACCCGCGTCCGGCGCGGCGACGACGGCGTCACGCTCTCCTGGAACGCGACCGGAGCCCGCCGGCCCACCAGCTACGCGATCTACCGGTTCGACCACGTACCCGGCCGGGACGACTACGTGGACGCGACGAACCTGCTCGACACGGTGCGGGCCACCGGCCGCCACGAGTCGTACACCGACACGAGCGCCGCGCCGGGCACCGCGTACACGTATGCCGTGGTAGCGGTCAGCCGCAGTGCGGTGCGGAGCCTGCCGAGCATGCCGCGCGGCGTGCACTAGGTTCCGCCGTCCGCGACCCGCACCGGGGTCGGGTCACGCCAGCGCGGCGACCCGGCCCCGGTGCCGCGTCCGGTGCCCTGTCCGGGCCGGCGGGACCGGGCGGCCGGCAGTTGCGTGGATCACGCCGCGACGCTCGTG
>JBAUUM010000727.1:0-1994 GCA_049582705.1 Actinocatenispora sp. | reverse complement strand
GGCGGAGCCCGCGGGGTCCGGGACCGGACGCCGGGCGGTACGGCGGAGCGCGCCGACGAGCACGAGCAGGCCCAGGCCGATCGTGGTCAGCGCCGACACGAGCAGCGTGTCCCGGCCACCGATCGCGCCCACGACCGGGCCGCCCAGCGCGGTACCGAGGGCCGCGGCCGGCAGGATCATCGCGTTGCGTGTGGCGAGGATCCGACTGAGCAGCTGCGGCGGACTGCTCTGCTGGAACAGTCCGGTGGAGATGGCGCTGAACGGCCCGTAGATCACGCCACCGACGGCGAACCCGGCCAGGCTCGGCACCAGCGCGTCGGTCAGTCCGGTGGGCAGCAGGGCGAGGCCCCAGCCGGTGACGACCGCACCGATGACCAGCCACAGTGGACGGTGTTGCAGCAGGCCGGCGCAGAGGCCGCCGACGATGCCGCCGATCCCGAACACCACGAAGTACAGGCTCAGCAGGCTGGCCGAGCCGTGCAGCTCGACGGCCACGTGCACCGGCAGCGCCACGTCGACCGGGCCGTACAGGAAGAAGAATGCGAACGTCACCGCGATGAGCGCGAGCAGCCGCGGGTACCGCAGCAGGGTGCGCAGCCCGGTCGCGCCGTCGCTGGGCAGGGTCGGTGCGACGCGCGGCAGCCGGTTCGCCACGGTGAGGCAGGCCACCGCGAGCAGCGCGAAGCTGACCGCGTCGACCCCGATGACCCAGGCCGGCCCGACCGCCGCGGTCAGTACGCCGGCGAGCGCCGGCCCGATCACGGTGGCGAGCTGGCCGCAGGTGGACAGCAGCGCGTTGCCGGTGACCCGGTCCCGCGGCGGCAGCGCCTCGGCCACCATCGTGTACGTGCCGGCGCCACCCCACGCGTGCAGCAGCGACGACACGGCGAGCAGCAGCACGAGCCGCGGCGAGGTGAGCAGGTGGGCGGCGTGCAGCAGCGGGATCGCGCCCAGGAGTACCGCCCGCAGCAGGGCGTCCACCGCGACCAGGCGGGGACCGTTCAGGTTGCGGACCAGCCGGCCGAGCAGCAGGGCACCGAGCGTGGCGGGCAGCGCGTACGCGGCGACCGCCAGGCCCGTCCAGACGCCGCGCTGGCCGACGGGCGCGAGCTGTACCGCGAGCCACGCCACGGCGACGACGCTCATCCCGTCGCCAAGGGACGAGACCAGCACGCCCGGCACGACCCGCCGCAGCACCGGGTTCCGCAGCACGATCGCGTACCGGCCGAAGAAGCCGGGCTCGGGCGGTGTCAGCGTGTCGGTGGCCCCCGGCTCGGTCATGCCCCCATGATCCGTGCTCGGCCCTGGTCGAGGTCGACGGACCGGGTGCACGCCGCCAGCTCTCCTGCGCGGCGGCACCGTGTCGGGCAGTCTGTACGGATGACGGGGAGCCGTGGGCTGGCCGCGCTGGCCGTGGCGGGTCCGGTGCTGTTCACCCTGGCCTGGCTGGTGCTGGGCGCCGCGACCGGCGGGTACTCGCAGCCCGCCGAGACGATCAGCGCGCTCGCCGCGCCGGGCTCACCGGGCCGCCCGGCGATGGTGGCGGGCATGGCGGTTCTCACACTCTCGCTCGCCGGCACGGCGCTGCTGGTCGGCCGGTCCGGTCGGTACGCCGTACCGACGACGGCCCTGCTGATCGCCGGCACCGCCGGCTCCCTGGTCGCCACGGTCTTCCCGACGGGCTGCACGAACCCCGCCTGGTGCGACCCGGTCTCGTCGAGTCCGGTGGGTACCACCCACGCCGTCGGCGCGGGACTGCTGTTCGTCGGGCTGCCGGTGGCGATGCTGACGGTCGCCGTCACCCGCGGGGCCGGCCGGGCGGCCCGGTGGTGCAGCGCCGCGACGTTCGCCGTGGCGGCGCCGCTGCTCGCCTGGTTCGTCCTCGGACCCGACGACTGGTCGGGCCTGGCCGAGAAGATCTTCCTGACCGTGCTGCTCGTCTGGACGGCCGCGCTCGGCCTGTCGGCCCGGCGTCCGGCACCGACCCCCTGGCG
>JBAUUM010000726.1:0-3565 GCA_049582705.1 Actinocatenispora sp. | reverse complement strand
GGTTGACCCGGTGCGGCGGTGGGTCCGTCGACGGGCCCGCCGCCGTGCCGCCATCGCGTCACTACCGTGACAATTCCGGTATTGCACGGGTTTACCCGCTGAGGGCGTCCGAGGTTTAGGGTTCCTCCTGGCAGAGCAGCCGAGTCCGGGAGGAACAGTGAATAAGGCGCAACGTACCCGCGCCCTGAGAGCCCTCGGGGTGCTGACCGCGGGCCTGTGTGCGGCGGGACTGGTGACGGCGATCATGACACCGGCAGACGCATCGCCACGCCCGGTGCACCTCACCGTGCTCGGCACCACCGACGTCCACGGGCACGCGATCAACTGGGACTACTACAAGAACAAGCCGTACAGCGACGCCAGCGGCAACAGCGTCGGCTTCGCCCAGATCTCCACGGTGGTCAACCAGGTCCGCGCCGAGAAGGGCAAGGCCAACACCCTGCTGGTCGACGCCGGTGATGTCATCCAGGGCACCCCGCTCGACTCGTACTACTCCACCGTCGAGCCGATCACCGAGACCGGTGCCACGCACCCGATGGCCGCCGCGATGAACGCGATGCACTACGACGCGGGCGCGGTCGGCAACCACGAGTACAACTTCGGCGTCGACTACCTTCGCGCGTACCAGAAGCAGCTGAACTTCCCGCTGCTGGACGCCAACGCGATGAACCACCGCACCGGCAACCCGGCGTTCCAGCCGTACGTCATCCGCACCTTGCACCCGAAGGGCGCCAAGCCGGTCAAGGTCGGCTTCATCGGGCTCAGTACCCCGGGCAGCGCCATCTGGGACGGGCCCAAGCTCGTCGGCCGCGTCGACGTGACCGGCGTACTGGAGGGCGCGAAGCGCTGGGTGCCGCGGGTCCGTGCCGCCGGCGCCGACGTGGTGATCGCGGTGGCGCACTCGGGCATCGAGACGTCCTCCTCGTACGGGGACGCCCTGCCCTGGCCGGAGAACGACATGCGTGAGGTCGCCGAGAAGGTCCCCGGCATCGACGCGATCCTGGCCGGCCACACCCACCAGAACAACGAGCAGGTCATCGCGACCAACAAGCAGACCGGTCACAAGGTCGTCATCTCCCAGCCCGGCATGTGGGGTCAGCGTGTCTCCCAGTTCGACATCACGCTGGACCAGAAGAACGGCCACTACCAGCTGGGCGGCCTGAAGGCGAAGCTGCTCGACCCGACGAACGCCGCACCCGACCCGAAGGTCGTGGCGGCCACGAAGACGCAGCACGACAAGACCGTCACGTACGTCAACTCGGTGATCGGGCAGTCCACGGACGACATGTCCTCGGCCACCGCACGCTACGAGGACGCCGCCGCGGTCGACTTCATCAACAAGGTGCAGACCGACGTGGTGACCGGAGCCCTGGCCGGTACGGAGAACGCGGACCTGCCGGTCCTCTCGATCGCCGCACCGTTCAACCGGGACTCGGGCGTCAGCAAGGGCGACGTGACGGTCCGCGACATCGCCGGGCTCTACGAGTACGACAACACCCTGCTCGGGGTCAAGATGACCGGCGCGCAGATCAAGCCGTACCTGGAGAAGTCCGCGGAGTACTACCAGCAGATCTCCGGCACCGGACCGTTCACGCCGGACCAGCTGACCAACGCCAAGACGACGGACTCGCCCAACGGCACGCCCGACTACCTGTACGACGTGATGTCCGGGCTGAAGTACAACATCGACATCGCCAAGCCGGCGGGTCAGCGCATCGTCGACCTGACCTACAACGGCAAGCCGGTCGACGACACGCAGCAGTTCGTCCTCGCCATCAACAACTACCGGCAGTCCGGCGGCGGGAACTTCCCCGGTGTCAAGGACATGCCGGTCGTGTGGGACGAGCAGGTGGAGATCCGCCAGTCCCTGATCGACTGGGTCAAGGACAAGGGCACGGTCGACCCGGCCACGTTCTTCACCCAGGACTGGAGCCTGCTCTCCGACGGTCAGCCGATCCAGATCAACGGCTGATACGGCCGATCCCCGGCGGCGGATGTCGCCGCGACCGACATCACACCGTCGCAACGGCCCTACCGGGGCATCCGCCCCGGTAGGGCCGTTCCGGCATCTTCCGCCGGACCACCCGAGCCAGTAGCGTTCGGTGTCGTGACAGAGATCCTCTCGGTAGAACGCAACGGAATCAACGCCGTGCCCGACGGGCAGCGGCACGGTCGGGCCCGCGACCTGTTCTGGCCGTGGGCGGCCAGCAACCTGTCCCTGTTCGGCATCGCGTACGGCGTGTACGTCGTCGGCCTCGGCCTGGGGCTGGTGCCCGCGATCGGCGCCGGAATCCTCGGCTACCTGGCGTCGTTCCTGCTCGTCGGGCTCGTCGCGGTCGCCGGCAGCCGGTCCGGTGTGCCCACCATGACCCTGGGCCGGGCGGCGTTCGGCTACACCGGCAACCGCCTGCCCACGCTGTTCTCGTACATCTCGAACGTCGGCTGGGAGACAGTGCTCGTCACGCTGTCCGCGCAGGGCGGCGGCGCCATCCTGGCGCGGCTCGCGCCCGGCGTGTTCGCTCAGGACGGCAAGCCGACGACGACCGCGCTGGCGCTGTGCTTCGTACTCGCCGCCGGTGTCACCATCGTGGTGGGCGTGTACGGGCACGCGCTCATCATGCGGTTGCAGAAGTACCTCACCTGGCTGTTCGTCGCGCTCACCGTCGTCTACATGGGACTCACCCTGCCCCACCTGGACCTGGCGAAGGCCGCCGCGCTGCCCACCGGTGGACCCGGCGTGTTCGTCGGCGGCATCGTCTTCGCGATGACCCTGCTCGGGCTCGGTTGGGTGAACTGCGGCGCGGACTACAGCAGGTACCTGCCGCGCGGTACCCGTGCCGGCGCGGTCACCTGGTGGACCACGCTCGGCGGTGCCCTGCCCCCGATCGTGCTGCTGGTGTTCGGCACCCTGCTGGTCGGCGGCGACCCGAAGCTGGCCGGCCAGGCCGCCGCGGACCCGGTCGGCGCGCTGGCGGGCACGCTGCCCACCTGGTTCCTGGTGCCCTACCTGGTGACCGCGATCGGCGGCTTCCTGTCCGGTTCCATCATGGACATCTACTCCTCGGGGCTGTCCATGCTGGCGCTCGGTGTGCCGCTGCGCCGGCACCGCGCCGTCCTCGTCGACGGGGCCCTGATGGTCCTCGGCGGCTGGTACCTGCTGTTCGTGTCGAGCAGCTTCCTCGGCACCTTCCAGGCGTTCCTGGCCATCATCGGCGTCGTGATGGCCGCGTGGGCGTCGGTGTTCCTGGTGGACATGTGGCGCTTCCGCGGCGCCGGCTACCCGGAACGCACGCTGCTGCCGCGCGCCGAGGGCGGCCGGTCGGTCTCCTGGCCCGGCGTCGTCGCCCTGGTCGTCGCCACCGTCGTCGGCCTCGGGCTGATCACCTCCACCGACCCCAACATCGCCCACGTGGTCGGCTTTCTGCTCACCGACACCGCGCAGAAGAGCTGGATCGGCCAGGCCACCCTGGGCGTGGTGGTGGCGCTGCTCGTCGCCGGTCCGGTCTACCTGCTGCTCACCCTGGCCTCGCGTACCGACAGCCGGGACTGAGCCCGACCGGATCCG
>JBAUUM010000725.1:0-9065 GCA_049582705.1 Actinocatenispora sp. | reverse complement strand
GAGGCGGCACCGGCGTGGTCGTCACAGTGGCGGGTCGGTGCCCGGCGGTTCGGTCGGCGGGCTCGGATTGGGTACCGGTGGACTCGGCGCCGGCGGGGTCGGTGGCGTGGGGCCAGGCGGACCCGGTGGGGGTGGACCTGGCGGCGTCGGGCCGGGCGGCTCCGGCGGTGTCGGCACCGGGCCGGGCGGCCGTTGCGGCGGCGTGGGAACCGGGTGACCAGGATCCGGAACGGTCATCGCTCGCTTCTCCCTCATTCCGCTCAGACGGGTGCGGGGGCCGTCGACCAGCCCAGCCCCGGAACCAGTCGACGAGCCGCCCACCGCGTGTCCCCGTCGACGGACACCCCCCAGAGCCACCGACGGGAACACCCGTCTCCTGCCCGTGATTGCCCGGCGGCAAACATGCGGACGGGCCGGAAGTCCCGGGCCCACCGGGCCGTACGGCACTTGTCCGAGGACGGGCCGAAGGTCCGCTCGGCGCGGAATGTTCACTGACCTCACAGCCGCGGCGGCGGCGAACGGTACGTCGCGAGACGCGAAATGACGAACGGTCTGTCGTAGGCTGCGGCTACAGTCCCCGAGATGACCAGTGACCAGGACCCGTTCGTGGAGCCGCCCACGGCGATCTCGGACCCCGACGAGCTGATCGTCGGATTCCTCGACTGCTACCGGGAGACCCTGCTGCGCAAGGTGGCGGGTCTGACCGACGACGAGATGCGGGCGAGCCGGTTGCCGTCCGGGTGGAGCCCGCTCGGCCTGGTACGGCACCTGACCTTCGTGGAGCGACGCTGGCTGCGGTGGGGTTTCCTCGCCATGGACTTCGACGGGATCTGGGGTGACACCGACCCGCAGCGGCCCGACGGGCCGTGGCCGGTGCCGGAGTCGATGTCCGTGACGGACGTGCTCGACGGCTACCGGGCCGAGATCGCGTTGTGCCGGCGAGTGCCGGCCGAGCACGCGATGTCCGAGCGTGGCCGGGCCGGCGGCCGGTTCGACGAGGACCAGCCCGTACCCACGCTCGGCTGGATCATGCTGCACCTGATCCAGGAGTACGCCCGGCACGTCGGCCACCTGGACGTGGTGCGCGAGCTGATCGACGGCACGGTCGGCGAGTAGCGGCCGGGCGATAACTACGTGGCCGCGACCGGCCGGCCCGGCTAGGTTCTGTCGCATGCCCGATCCGGTGACCCTGGTCCGCAGCCCGAGCCTGTCCGACGTGGCCGAGTACGCCTACGCGGCGTCGGTCGAGCCGGGAGCACGGCTCGTGTTCGCCGCGGGCGCGTGCCCGCTCGACGCCGACGGCAACACGGTCTGCCCCGGTGACCACGCCGGGCAGGCCCGGCAGGTGATGGCGAACCTGCGGGTCGCCCTGCACGACGCCGGCGCCGCACTCACCGACGTGGTCAAGACGACCGTGTACGTGGCCTCCGGCGAGCAGGCCGACCTGGTCACGGTCTGGGAGGTCGTCCGGGACACCTTCGGCGACCACGACGCGCCCAGCACCCTGCTGGGCGTCGCCGTGCTCGGCTACACCGGCCAGCTCGTGGAGGTCGAGGCCGTCGCCGCGGTGCGCTGATCCTCGGCGCTGTGCCGGGGACCGCCGTTCTGCGGCTGGTACCCGCTCCGGGCCGGCACGAACGCTCCCCGCCCGTTCCCGTGACCGTTCCCGCCGCCGAACTGTCGGCCCGCCCCGGCACCGTCCAGGGCATGCCGGCCGGCGCCCC
Organism: Actinocatenispora sp.; assembly: GCA_049582705.1. Classification (GTDB taxonomy): domain Bacteria; phylum Actinomycetota; class Actinomycetes; order Mycobacteriales; family Micromonosporaceae; genus Actinocatenispora. The sequence goes on along the minus strand of JBAUUM010000725.1, from coordinate 7,341 downwards.
GCGTACCGTCCGGGGTCGACCCGCCGGGCGTGCCCGGTCCGGCCGACGCGCGCGGTGCGGACCGATCCTTGCCGGCCGGTGCGCCGGGACGGCGGGACAGCGCACCCGGCCACCAGGTCCTGCGGTCCAGGTCCACCACGATGGCCGGTACCAGCAGCGAGCGCACCAGCAGCGTGTCGAGCAGTACGCCGAACGCCACCAGGAACGCGATCTGCGCCAGGAACAGGATCGGCAGCACCGCAAGCGCGGCGAACGTGGCCGCCAGCACGATCCCGGCGGAGGTGATCACGCCGCCGGTGGCACGCAGGCCGAGCAGGGTGCCCTCCCGGGTGCCGTGCCGGGCGGACTCCTCCCGTACCCGGCTCATCAGGAAGATGTTGTAGTCCACCCCCAGCGCCACCAGGAAGACGAAGGCGAACAGCGGGATCGACGGGTCCGCCCCGGGCCAGCCCAGCAGGTGGTTGAAGACCGCCGCGGACACCGCGAGCGTCGCGCCGAACGACAGGACGACCGTGGACACCAGCAGCAGCGGCGCCACGAGCGACCGCAGCAGCAGGATCAGCACCAGCAGGATGACCACCAGTACCAGGGGGATGACCACGCTCCGGTCGCGTTCGGAGGTGGACAGGGTGTCCGCCTGGATGGCGGTGTAGCCGCCGACCTCGGCATGCGCGCCGGGCACCGTGTGCACCGCGTCGCGCAGCCGGTCCACGGTGCGGATCGCCGCCTTGGAGTCCGGCGCGTGCGTCAGCGTCACGTTCACCAGTACCCGACCGTCCAGCACCTTCGGATCGGCGCCGGGACGCTCACTGGTCGGCATCGGCGCCACCGAGTTCGTCACCACGCCCGACACGCCGCGCGCCGCGGCCACGATCTCGTCGACCGACCCGGCGTCGGCGACGATCTGGGTCGGGCTGCCGGCGCCGGCCGGGAAGTGGTCGTTGATGACCGTCTGCGCGGTCACCGAGTCCTCCTTGTTCAGGAAGATGTCGGTGGCGCTCGTGCCGCTTGCCCGCAGCTGCGGCAGGAACGCGGCGGTCAGCGCGAACAGCACCACCGTCACCACCAGCCAGGTGCGACGCGGGCTACGGCCGACGAACCGCGCGGCCCGGCCCCACACCCCGAGCCGGTTGCCCTCGGTACTGCCGAAACGCGGCCGGACCGGCCAGAACGCCGCCCGCCCGGTCAGCGCCAGTACCGCGGGCAGGAAGGTCAGCGCGGCCAGCAGCGACGCGCCGATCCCGATCGCCGCCACCGGGCCGAGGCTGCTGGTCGACTTGAGGTTGGTGATCAGCAGGCAGAGCACGCCCAGGATGACGGTGCCGCCGCTGGCGACGATCGGCGCGAACGCCGCCCGGTACGCGTTGACCAGTGCCTCGATCCGGTGCCGCTCGCGCCGCAGTTCCTCCCGGTACCGGGAGACCAGCAGCAGCGAGTAGTCGGTACACGCGCCGATGACGAGGATGAACAGGATTCCCTGGCTCTGGCCGTTCAGGTCGATCACGTCGTGGTCGGCCAGCGGGTAGATCACCGCACCGGCGACCGCCAGCGCCAGCATCGCGGTCACCAGTACCGCGACGGGCAGCAGTGGTGAGCGGTACACCACGATCAGGATGACGAACACCAGCGCGCTGGTGACCACCAGCAGCGTCCCGTCGATGCCAGCGAACGCCTTGGACATGTCCGCCTGCAGGCCGCCGGGACCACCGACGTGGGTGCGCAGCCCGGGATGCCCGTCCACCTCGTCGCGGATCTTGTCCACGACCTTGGTCAGGTCCGCGCCGGAGTCCAGCGGCACGATCAGCTCGGCCGCCGTCTTGTCCTTGCTGGGTATCGGGCCCACGATCTTGCCGCGCCGCGCGCCCAGGTCGCGCAGGTGTCGCGTGTCGGCCTGCATCGCGGTGAGGTCGTCGCGCTGCAGCTTCCCGGACCGCTTGTACACCACGATGGCCGGCACCGCGTCGGTCGGGGTGAACTTCTTCGCCGAGTCCTGCACCTTGGTGGACTCCGCCCCGGCGGGCAGGAACGCGGCGCTGTCGTTCTCCTGCACGTCGGTCAGCTTGCCGACGTACGAGCCGAGCGGTCCCGCGGCGAGCAGCCAGACGACCACCAGTACCGCCGGCAGCAGCAGCCACAGCCGTGAACGGTGGCGCACCGGCCGGCCGTTCGCCGGCCCGTCACCCCGTCCGCCGGCCCGATCCGACCTGGCCGGATCCGCCGCAGCCCGGTCACCGTCGTGGTAGGCGACACCGGCGGCGCTGTGCCGGCCTCCCGCCAGCCGCCCGGGCGTGGGCTGACCGGGTGCCTGCCGACCGGATGTCCGGTGGCCGGGCAGGCGTGACGTGAGGAAAATTCCGCGCGCGTCGGGCATTCCACGATAGTGGCGTACCAAGGCTCATCGCGCAGAACCGGGCTCAGCGAACTCACAAGGTGATCGTCGGCCCGCACCGCCGTCATCCCGTACGGATCGCGGCAGCCGGGGCGGGCGCCCGACCAGGCGACGACTCGGGCACCTCGGAAGGCGTGCCCGGTTGGACCGGTTGTCCGGACCGGCTCCGGCCGGGGCCACAGCACCGTAGCGCTGTCTCGAAAGTGACTGTGAGATGAAAGAACGGCTCGGTAGGAATTGACCCGTGCCCGCCGTACGACGGGCCGACGGGGGGAACCAGCATGCTGCGCATCCACTTCACCGCGGAGGATCTGCGACGTACCCGGGTCGCCACCGGACCCGATCCGCTCTGGGAGTCGCTGCTGAGCCTGCACATGCTGGCCCGCCGCGACGGAACCGTGGTGTACGGCGACTGGCGTCGGCAGGCACGGTCCCGACTGCCCGCGTCGACCCGGCTGCTGCGCGAACTGGCACCGCCGTGGGGGTACTCGCCCGACTTCCTGACACCCGCGGCGGGAACCGACGGGCTGGCCGCGGGGATCGAGACCGTGCTGCGTACGCCGCGACAGCTGCTGCGCCGGGACGTCGCACTGCTCGCCGCGGACCGCCGACCCGCCCGCGCCGTCGTCCGGCTCGCCGAGGGCGACCCCGACGCGCTGCGGGGTCTCGGTGACGCGCTCTCCGAGTACCACGAGGCGGTGCTCGCGCCGCACTGGAACCACGTCCGGTCCTGCATCGAGGCGGACCGGGTGGTGCGGGGCCGGGCGCTGCTCGACGGCGGACCCGACGGGCTGTTCACCGGGCTGCACCCGTCCATGCGGTGGGAGCCGCCCGTGCTGAGCATCCGGTACGGCTTCGGCGACCGCGACCTGCACCTGGACGGGCGGGGAATGCTGCTGCTGCCGTCCTTCTTCTGCACCCGCGAACCCATCACGCTGCGCGACCCGGACCTGCCGCCGGTCCTGGTGTACCCGGTGGAACACGACCTGGGCTGGGCGACCGGCGGCGTGCACGGCACGAGCCGGTACCTGGCCGCGCTGCTCGGCAGGACCCGCTCCGCGGTACTGGAGTCGATGACCACCACGCTGTCCACCGGCGAGATCGCCCGACGGCTGGACATCTCGCCGGCCTCGGCGAGCGAGCACGCCACGGTGCTGCGGGAGGCGGGGCTGATCACCACCCGCCGGCACCGCAACAGCGTCTACCACTGCCTGACCCCGCTCGGCGCCGACCTGCTCAACGGCCGCGGGCGGCCACACAGCGCTCCGGTGCCCCGAGAAGCGGGCGTCAACCGGTGGCGGTCACCGCGGCGGGCACGAACGGTCCGACCGGGTTGCCCGACGGGCACCGGGTGAGGACGCGGCCGGGTGGCGGTCGGCACATCGATGGGGAACGATGTCTACGTTTCGGATGATCCCCACCGAGGAGGCACGATGTCCACCAGTTCGCCAGCCACCCCCAGCCGTCGGAAGGTACTACGCGGCGCGACGTTCGGCGCGCTCGCCGTCGGTGTCGGCGCGCTCACCGGACCGCTGCTCACCACGCCCGCCCAGGCGTACTCGTGGGGCGGCACGCTCCGGGTCGGTTCGAGCGGCGCGGCGGTACAGGAGCTGCAGATCCGGGTGGCCGGGTGGGCGGCGTCGAGCGCCAGCCAGGTGTACGTCGCCGTCGACGGCGTCTTCGGCAACGGCACGGCCGGGGCGGTGCAACGGTTCCAGAGTGCGTACGGGCTGGCCGCGGACGGGATCGCGGGACCGGCGACGCAGGCGGCGCTGAACGCGTTGGAGAAGGGTGACGGTTCCACCGCGCACTTCGCGTGGAGCGAGATGTGGGAGCCGGCCACCGGGAACTTCGCCGGCGGCGCGGTGAGCGCGGCGGCGGCGCAGGAGAACTGCCGCCGGCTCATGTACAAGCTGGAGGCGTTGCGGGTGAAGCTCGGCAACCTGCCGATCCACATCAACAGCGCGTTCCGCAACGTCCAGGACAACACGAACTCCGGCGGAATCCCCAACAGCATGCACCTCTACGGCGCCGCGGCCGACATGTACGTCAGCGGGGTGCCCAACCGGACCATCTACCAGAAGGCCGAGACCTGCGGGTTCTCCGGCCTGGAGCGCTACACGATCAACCACCAGCACGTCGACAGCCAGGCCGAGTTCGGCCGCAACTGGTGGTGGGAGTCCGGCGTCGTCTGACGCTCCGCCGGCGCCCCCCAGGGGGCGCCGGCACCACCCGCCAAGGCGGCTGGTTCGCCGGGGCGAGCGGGGCGGCCGTGTGGTGGTGCGGCGACGGGCCCGCGGCATCACCCGGTGGCGGTCACCGCGGCGGGGGCGAACAGCTCGACCAGGTTGCCCGACGGGTCCTGGATGAGGACCTGGTCGCCGCCCACCCCGTGCATGATCTCGTTGCGGAACCGCACGCCGGCGACCCGCAGCCGGGCCACCTCCGCCGGCAGGTCGGCGACCTGGATCTGGAAGCGGTTCCACCCGCCCGGCTCGGGTCGGGTGCCGTCGGGCAGTGCCTGCCCGCCGCCGCGCTGCCCGTGCGGCGCGCTGAGCAGCAGCACCAGGTCGCCGCGGGCGAGCATCGCGAACGCCGGCGCCGGGTGCATCACGACCCGGAAGCCGAGATGGTCGCGGTAGAACGCGATACCCTCGGCCACGTCGTCGACGATGTACCGCACGCTGACCGTACCCATCCGCGACCTCGCCCGTGAGACGACCTCTCCCCTACGGTAACGGCGACACGGGGCGCCCGACGGTGGTTCCGCGCCGAGACCTCACAGCCGCATCGTGTCCGGCAGGACGAAGTAGAACAGCAGACCCACCAGCACCAGCCAGACGAGTACGACCAGGGTCCAGCCCATGTTGTGCCGGATGACCTCGCCCTCGTTGCGGACGAACCGGGTGGTGGACACGCCGACGCTGGCGGTCTGCGGCGCGACCGGCTTGCCGACCTCGGCGCCGACCGAGTTCAGCGACGGGAACAGCAACGGCGGGGCGCCGAGGATGCGCGCCACGGACAGCTGGAACTGGCCGAACACCGCGTTGGACGACGTGTTGCTGCCCGACAGCGCCACCGCGATCCAGCCCAGTACGGGCGCCACGATGATGAAGGCGGGGCCCAGTTCGGCGAAACCGTGCGCCATCGAGTTGGCCATGCCCGCGAAGTTGAACACGTACGCGAGGCCGAAGATGAACGGCCCGACCAGCAGTGCGCCCCACATCTGGCGGAACGTGTCGGCGAAGATCTTCGGTATCTGCCGTGCGGCCGGACGCAGGAAGGCCAGTACGACCAGCCAGCTCACCAGGATGGCCGTACCGGCCACGAACGGGGCGAACTTCCAGCTGGACACGGCCGGATCGCCGTTGAGCGAGCCGATCGCCTGCACCGCCGGCTCGAACGGCACCCACTTGGGCAGCGGCGACCACGGACCGGTCCAGGCGATGACGACGACGACCAGGATCCCGAACGGAACCAGGCCACGGACGGCGGAGCGCCAACCGGGGCCGGCGATCTCCGCCTCGGAAGGTGGCAGTTCCCGGCCACCGAAACCGAGCGTGCGGGCCGGCCGCCAGAACCGCAGCAGTACCAGCAGCGCGGCGAAGCACACCAGCGAGCCGGTGATGTCCGGCAGGTACGGCCCGACCCACTGGGAGACCGGGAACTGGCCGGCGATGTAGGCCAGCGAACCGACCACCGCGAGTGGCCAGCCGTCCCGCAGTCCGCGCCGCCCGGACACCAGGTAGATGAGGATCCACGGTGGCAGCAGCGCGAGGATCGCGACGATCTTGCCGATGGAGGCGGACAGGTCCAGCAGCGGCAGCCCGGTCACCGCGGCCAGGCCGATGATGGGGGCGCCGAGCGCCCCGAACGAGACGGGCGCGTTGTTGGCGATGGCGGCGACCCGGATCGCGGCCAGGTCGGCCACGCCGAGCGCGACCAGGATCGGCGCGACGACCGCCCACGGGTAGCCGAAGCCGACCAGGCCCTCCATCAGCGCGCCGAACGCCCACGCCAGCAGGATGGTCTGCACCCGGATGTCCGCGGTGGCCTGACCGACCAGCCACTTCTTGAACGCCTCGAACGCGCCGGTGGCCACCATCGTGTTGTAGATGATCACACCCCAGAACACGATCCAGTCGACCGACCACACACCCGTCGCGGCGCCCAGTCCGTACGCGGTGAGCGCGTCACCGACCGGCGCGCCCCAGATCAGGACGGCCATGCCGAACGTGACGACGGAACCGATGATGACGGCCTGCCAGGCGGTCATCCGGAACGCGGCGAGCAGGATGAGCAGAACGGCCACCGGCACGAGGGCCAGCAGGGTACTGCCGAGGGTGCCACCGAGCGGGGTCAGCAGCTGGTGGAACGGGCTCGCCTGAGCGATGGAATTCACGGCGGCTCCTCCGTCCGGCGCTCCGCGCCGAGGATGATGTGCTCGCTTTGTCCAGCTCGTAGGGTGAACTCATTGTGCCGTCAACTACCGCGCATGGCCATACCGCGAGCTGGATTTTCCGCGTCGCGGAACCGGTCCTCCCTCTCCCACCACGGCCGACGCGGAGGTTTGACGCCCGGCGCCGGGGCAACAGGGGGCGGAGATCACCCGGTCACCCGACGTGGCCGGGCCGGCCGGTTCGGTCCATCGAGGAGGCGTCATGGCGGTCTGTGAGGTCTGCGGCAACGACTACTGGTTGTCCTTCGAGATACACACCGTCGGTGGCCAGGTGCACACGTTCGACTCGTTCGAGTGCGCGGCGCACCGGCTGGCACCGGTGTGCGAGCACTGCGACTGCAAGATCATGGGCCACGGCACCGAGGTGGCCGGCCACTTCTACTGCTGCGCGCACTGTGCCCGCAGCGACCGCGGCGCCGAGGCGGACAACCTGCGCGACGCGGTCGGCGCCCACCCGGGCTGACCGCTCGGCGCGCCACGACCCGTTTCCGCC
>JBAUUM010000724.1:0-7008 GCA_049582705.1 Actinocatenispora sp. | reverse complement strand
CGCCAACACCGAGCACGCCAACACCGAGCACGCCGACACGGAGCACACCGACGCCGACCACGCCGAGACCGCGCACGTCAACGCCGCGGCCGGCGGCTGACCCGAGAGGGATCGCATGACCCTGACGGCGAGTACGGACCGGCGGCCGGGCCAGACGCCGGAGTGGCTGCTGCGCGGCGAGTTCGGGCTCTGCCCGTGCGGCTGCGTCGGCGTCCGGCGACGCACGTCGTACCTGCGCAAGACCCTGGCCGGGGCGGCGGCACTGCTGCGGCAGGTGATGTTCGCGGAGGACATGGCGGCGCGCCCCGGCCTGCTGCAGCGGCTCGACCCGCGGGCCAAGCTGCTCGGCACCCTGCTGATGCTGGTCGCGGTCGCCCTGGTCCGCAACGTCCCGAGCCTGCTCGCGGCGTACCTGGTCGTGCTGCTCGTGGCGGCGGTGTCCCGGGTGCCGCTGGGGTTCTTCGTCAAGCGGGTGTGGCTGTTCGTGCCGATCTTCACCGGCCTGGTCGTACTGCCCGCGACCCTGTCCGTGGTGACCCCCGGCCACATCGTCGCGGTGCTGTGGCACTGGGACGGGCACCCCGTCGGGTTCACCGCGCAGGGCCTCACCAGCGCCGGCCTGATCGTGAGCCGGGTCGCGGTGTCCATCTCCCTGGTGGTGCTGCTGACCATCACCACGCCGTGGACCAGGCTGCTGGCCGGACTGCGGGTCCTGCGGGTGCCGACGATGTTCGTGCTGATCATCGGCATGGCCTACCGGTACGTGTTCCACCTGTTGACCGTCGTCGACGAGATGTACCAGGCGCGGCGGGCCCGCACCCCTGGCCGGCAGCGGCACGACTCGTCCGCGCGGGCGTTCGTGGCCGCCGGAGCGGGCGTACTGATCGGCCGCTCGCACCACCTGTCGGAGGAGGTGCACCAGGCGATGGTGGCCCGCGGCTTCCGGGGCGACGCCAAGGTACTGGAGCGGTTCCGTTTCCGCGGCACCGATCTCGTCTTCGCGGCCGGCGTGGTGCTGCTGGCCGTTCTGTTGCTCGGAGGGGACTGGCTCCTTGGCCGGTAGCGCACACAGCCAGGACGTCGCCGACACCGTCGGGCACCCGGACGGGCCGCTGATGCGGTGCACCGGCCTGGAGTACTCGTACCTGGACCGGTATCCGGCGCTGTGCGGGGTGGACCTGACCGTACGGCGGGGTGAGCGGTTGGCGCTGCTCGGCGCGAACGGGTGCGGCAAGTCCACCCTGCTGAAGGTCCTGGACGGTCTGGTCTTCCCGACCGCGGGCCGGTACACGGCCTTCGGGCAGGAGATCACCGAGGAGGCGCTGGAGGACGAGCAGCTCTCCGAGGGCTTCCGGTCCCGGGTCGGGTTCGTCTTCCAGAACTCCGACGCCCAGGTGTTCTCCCCGACGGTGCGCGAGGAGGTCGCGTTCGGGCCGCTGCAGCTGGGGCTGGCCCGCGACGAGGTACGGCAGCGCGTCGACGACGTACTCGACATGCTGGACATCGCCGACCTGGTCGACCGCGCGCCGTTCCAGCTGTCCGGCGGCCAGAAGAAGAAGGTCGCGCTGGCCAGCGTGCTGACCATGAATCCCGAGGTGCTGCTGTTCGACGAGCCGACCGCCGCGCTGGACCCGCGTACCTCCCTGTGGTTGACGGAGCTGATCGAGCAGCTGTCCGCGGCGGGCAAGACCGTCGTGCACGCCACGCACGATCTGGACGCGCTGCCCCGCATCGCGGACCGGTGCGTGGTGTTCGGGGAGGACCACACGGTGGTCGCCGAGGGCACGCCGGCACAGGTCCTGTCCCGCCGCGAACTGTTGCTGTCGGTCAACCTGATCCACGACCGCACGGTCCTGCCGGGCTGACGAACGGCCGGGCTGACGAACGGCCGGGCCGACGAACGGCCGGGCCGACGGCCGCCGGCCTTGCCCGGCTGCGGGGTGGGCCGAGGGCCGTGCCGGGGATCCGGGCGCTGTGCGAGGCTGACGGCATGGGCCAGGCAGACAGCGCCGACCGGGTGATCGTGGTGGACGCCGCGAACGTGGTCGGCTCGGTACCGGACGGATGGTGGCACGACCGGGCGGGTGCCGCGGCCCGGCTGCGCGACCTCCTGGTGCCGCTGGCCGCCGGCGGCCTGTCGGCCGATGGGGCGCCGGACTGGGCACGCGACCGGCCGGTCGAGATGGTGCTGGTCGTCGAGGGCGCCGCCCGCCGCGTACCGGGCGTCGAGGGCGTCCGGGTGGTGTCCGCGCCGCGATCGGGTGACGACACCATCGTGGAGTTCGTCACCGAGCGGCTCGCGGTCCCGGGCCCGACACCGTACTGCCTGGTCGTCACCGCCGACAATGAGTTGCGCGAACGGGTACAGCGGCTCGGCGCCGAGGTCGCCGGACCACGCACCGTGTACCACGCATGACCGTGCGAGACGGTGCGGCGCCGGCCCGCCCCGGGCGTTCCGGTACGGTCGTCGGGTGATGGGTGGGCGACAGGTCCGATGGTTGGTGGTGGCCGCGGGCGTGCTCGCGCTGGCGGGCTGTGGCCCGGAGAGCGCCGGGCACGACGCGGCGGGGTCGGCGCCGGCGTCGTCCGCCGCGCCCACGCGGCCCTCGACGATGGACGGGCCCACGACACCGTCCCCGACGCGGACCTCGCCGTCACCCCGCGGGAAGCTCGCCGGTGACGTGGTCGTGCTGGACGCCGGCCACAACGACGGCAACTTCCAGCACACCACCCAGATCGACCGCCAGGTCCGGGCCGGCGGATTCCGCAAGGCCTGCGACACCACGGGGACCGAGACGAACGACGGATACACCGAGGCCGCGTTCACCTACGACGTGACGAAGCGGCTCACCGCGCTGCTCCGGGACGAGGGCGCGAAGGTGGTACTGACCCGCGCGGACGACCACAGCGTCGGGCCGTGCGTGGACCGCCGCGCGAACATCGGCAACGGCGCGCACGCCGACGTCGCGATGTCCATCCACGCCGACGGTGGACCCGCCGACGGGCACGGCTTCCACATCATGCAGCCGGTGGACGGTGCCGGCCACGTCGACTCGATCGTGGCGCCGTCGCACCGGCTGGCCCTGGCGCTGCGGGACGCGTACCGGTCCGGCACGTCGATGCCCCCCGCGTCCTACATCGGCACCGACGGCATCAACCCGCGCGGCGACATGGCCGGGCTCAACCTGTCCACGGTGCCGAAGGTGCTCGTCGAGTGCGGGAACATGCGCAACGCCGGCGACGCGCACCTGCTGACCACGGCGAGCTTCCGGCAGCGGATCGCGGCCGCGCTGGCCGCCGGCGTCACCAGGTACCTGCGCCACTGACCTGACCTGACCTGACCGGACCTGACCGGTCCGGACCGCACCGGACCGGACCGGACCGCGCGCGTGCCGTCGGCGCCGTACCGGGCGCTCGGGAACGCAGCAGCCGATGGGAACCCGGTACGGCGCCCCCGCTCACCGTCCGGCGAGCAGGCAGGCCGGGCTCGGCACCGGGACGGTGTGCGCCCGGGACGCCAGCCCGCTGTCGGGGTCCAGTCGGAACACGGTGACCGCGTCGGAACGCTGGTTGGCCACGTACAGGTGGTCGCCGAGCAGCATCAGGTGCCGCGGCCAGTCGCCACCGCAGTCCACCTCGCCGGCCAGCCGCAGCGTGCCGGGGCCGACGTCGAAGACCGCCACGGTGTTCTCGCCGCGGTTGGCCACGTACACGTGCCGGCCGTCCTCGGACAGCACGATCTCGCTCGGGTAGTTGGGCGCCTCGCCGTGCCGGCCGGTCGCGTCCACCTGGTCGACCAGGGTCACGGTCCCGGTCTCCGGCCGGTAGTGCAGCGCGCTGACGGTGGACGCCAGTTCGGCGGCCAGCCAGGCCCGTTCCCCGGAGAACACCAGGTGCCGCGGCCCGGTGCCGCGGGACAGTTCGGTGACCGCCACCGGCGTCAGGCGCCCCTCGTCGAGCCGGTAGCCGTACACCTGGTCGGTACCGAGGTCGTTGACGAGCAGGGTACGACCGGCCGGGTCGAAACGGACCTGGTGGCAGTGCGGGCCTCCCTGCCGCCCCTTGACGACGGCGGTGCGTGCGTCGTCGTCGGCGGAGTCGGCGCGGGCCTGGTGCTGGACGAAGTCGCTGCGCGGGCCGAGCGACCCGTCCGCGGCGATCGGATGGACCACCACCGATCCGCTCGTGTAGTTGGCGGTGACCAGGTACCGGCCGGTCGGGTCCACGCTCAGGTGGCAGGGGTCCGCGCCGCCGGTGGGCTGTTCGCCCAGCACCCGGGGCACGCCATTGTCGACGGCCAGCGCGGTGACCGCCCCGTCCGGGCGTTCGTTGACGCTGTACAGGAAGTCGCCGGTCGGGTGCCAGGTCAGGAACGACGGGCCGCTGACCGGGGTGTCCGGCCCGGCCGGGTGCAGCTCACCGGTCTCCGGATCGTGCCGCCACACCGAGATTCCGGTGCCGTGCCCGCCGCCGTTGGAGTCCGAGGTGTACGAGCCGATGTACACCAGTCGCGTCCGCTGCCCCGCCATCGTCGCCCCCAAGGTCGTGGTTCCGCGCACCACCGCCGGTCGCGGTTCCACCGTCGCGCCGGACCGCCCGGAGATCGTGCCGTCACCCATGATGCAGGGTTGCCGGGTACTGGTGTGCTGGCCGTAGCATTGTCCCGTGAGCGAGAGCGACGGGAACTCGACAGAGGTGCCCCGTTCAGGGGACGTGCGCATCGGCGACGCCGAGCGGGAACAGGCGTTGACGGCACTGGGTGAGCACCTGTCCGCCGGCCGCCTCGACATCGACGAGTACGGCGAGCGTTCCGCCGTGGTCACCGCGGCGCGCACGCGGCAGGACCTGACCGCGCTCTTCACCGATCTGCCCGATCCGCGTCCCGTCTTCGGCCCGGCCGTCGCACCTCCGGCACCGGCGGCGCCCGCGGTGCCCGCGCCGGAGCCGGTCGTGAAGTCCGGTTCGTACGGCGCGCCGGTGCGGCGGGTCGCGGCCAGCCTGATGGGTGTGTCGTGGATTGCCGGGTTCGTACTGGCGGGGACCACGCACATCTGGTGGCTGATCTTCCTGCCGTTGGCGTTGTCCGTGGTCTTCGGTTCCGTGTGGGGCAACAACTGGCGGCACGGCACCGCCGGGGGCCACGACCGCGAACTGCGCGACCGGCGGCGCGAGGAGTGGCGGGACCGCCAGATCGAACGTCGGGAGCGACACCGGGACCGGTACTACCGGCGGGACCGCGACCACTACGACGACTGAGAGCCGACGGTCGGGTTGTTTCGTACCCGTCTCGCACACGGTGTCCGTCGCATTGCGCAACTCCCGTGCCAGGATGTCAGCATCCGTCCGGTACGCACCGGCGGAGACGTACCGGCTGATCCCGCGGCCCCGCCCGCCCCGATCGCCGGTGTCCACAGGCTCAGGGGTGTCGGCTGCCGCGAGAACGCCGGTCGGCGCCCCTGACACACCGGCCGGAGCCAGTGGTGAGCCGTCCACTCGCCGGTTCCGGCCACTTCGCGACCTGCCCCCGGCACCCTCGGGCGTCAGCCGTACGGGTGCCTGTCGGCCGCATTGCGAAAATGCAGGCACTTCCCACTTGCCGGATAGTGCCCGCTCTTGCTACCACTGGTACCCGGACCGCCGGTCTGTCCCTACCGGACCGGCGAGTGCTGGAGGTGCAGTGCGGTCCACACCAGATCAACACCCGACAGCCGACAGGTCACTGCGTTCCGCGGGCTTCCTGCGGACCCTGCTGTACGGGGGCGTCAGCGTGGTCGCGGTCGGCACCCCGCTGCTGCCCGAACAGGCGGCCGACCCCGTCCACCAGCCGCCCTGGCGTCGGGTCCCCCTGCTGGCCGGGCTCGTCACCGTGGGCGGCGGGCAGACCGTCGGCGTGCTCAAGTTCGACGCGCTGATGCGCCGCGCCGCCCGGTACCTGCTGCTCGCGCCGATCGCGTACCGGCTGCTGGCCCTGCTCGGGCCGGTGCTCGCGATGACGGCGATGTACGGTCCGGCCCGGCTCACCCCGATCCTGTCCGTGGCGGTCGTCCTGACCGCGCTGAACGTGGTGGTGGTCGGCGCGGTGGTCAGCCGGCCGCGGTTGACCGACGGCCAGCTGCGTGCGCTGCTCGCCGGCGACCTGCTCCTCGCCATCGCGGCGAACGTGCTGGCCGGCGCGACCGTACCGGGGCCGCTGGACACCGCGCACCACGACGTGTTCTGGGGCTACCTGGTCGGCACGGTGGTGCTGTGGGCCGGTGCCTGGGGGCTGGCGGCGAGCCTGCTGCCGATCGCCCTGAGCGTGCCGATCCAGGCGGCGATGATCCTGCTCAACCCCGGCGGGGTCGGTCCGCACCCGCTGGCCGGCGCGCTCGGCCGGTTCCTCTGGCTGCTGCTCGCGGTGGCCGTCTCCGCGCTGGTCCTGGCCCTGATCGGGCTGGGCATGCGGCTGGCGATCCTGGTCGGGTTCCGGTCCGGGCGGCAGGCCGAACGGGCACGACTGATGCGCGGCATGCACGACACGGTGCTGCAGACACTGGAGGCGATGGCGTTGTCCTCCGGGCTGGACCACGCCGAACCGGCCACCGCCCTGGCCGAGCTGCGCGGCATGGCACGCAGTCAGGCGACGCTGTTGCGGCGGTCGCTCGGCGAACTCAGCGAGGGCCGGAAGCGGGAACTATCCGACGATCTCGCCGAGGTCGTCGCCGAGGCGGTGGGGGAGGGGTTGCCGGTGGAGCTCGTCATCGCCAACATCGACGATCGACGCCTCTCCGCCGACCGCCGGCACGCCGTGCGCGACGCGGTACGTGAGGCGCTACGCAACACCCGCAAGCACGCCGGCCGGTGTGACGCGGTGGTCCGGGTGGACGAGGCTGACGGAGGGATCCGGGTGGTGGTACGCGATCACGGCAAGGGCTTCGCGGCCGACGGGCAGTACGGGTTCGGGCTGACCGAGTCGGTGCAGGCGCGCCTGCGTGAGGTGGGCGGCCGGGCGACGGTCGAGTCGTGGCC
>JBAUUM010000723.1:0-2551 GCA_049582705.1 Actinocatenispora sp. | reverse complement strand
GCGCTGTCCGCGCGGGTCGAGCCGGGCGAGCTGCTCGCCCGCCTCGGCGGCGACGAGTTCGCCCTGCTCATCGACGAGCTGCCGGACGGCCAGGACGCCCTGGCGTACGCCACGGAACGGGCTCACGGGCTCGCCGGGGCGTTGACCGCGCCGGTCGAGATCGCCGGGGTGGCGTTGTCCGTGGAGGCCTGCATCGGCGTGGTCGCCGTACCGGCCGGCGGTTGCGTGATGGCCGAGCTGCTGCGCCGCGCCGACGTCGCGATGTACCAGGCGAAGCGGAGCGGCCGGCCGATCGTGCGGTACGAGCCGGGCCGGGACGCCGCCAGTACGGACCGGCTGGCCCTGCTGGCCGAGTTCCGGGACGCCCTGGCCGTCGACGACCAGCTCATCCTGCAGCTGCAGCCGGCGGTCAACCTGGCCACCGGCGGGCCGACCGGGGTGGAGGCCCTGGTGCGCTGGCAGCATCCGCGGCGCGGCCTGCTCGGCCCGGGCGAGTTCGTCGGCGTGGTCGAGCAGAGCGAACTGGTCGGCCCGTTCACCCGGTACGTGCTGGACGTCGCGCTGGGCGTGATGGCGAGCTGGGCGGCGGAGGGGTTGGACGTCCCGATCGCGGTGAACATGTCCGCCCGCAGCCTGCTGGACCGCCGGCTGCCCGGCGACGTCGCCGAGCTGCTGGGCCGGCACCACGTGTCGCCGGACCGCCTGGTCCTGGAGATCACCGAGACGGTCATGATGACCGAGCTGGAGATCATCGACGACGTACTGGCCGGTCTGCGCGCGATCGGGGTACGGCTGTCCGTGGACGACTTCGGCACCGGTTACTCCTCGCTGACCTTCCTGGCCCGGTTCGCCGTGGACGAGGTGAAGGTCGACCAGGCATTCGTGGCGAAGATGGGCGACTCCCCGGAGGCTGCGGCGATCGTGCGCAGCACCGTGGAACTGGGCCGGGCGCTCGGGTTGCGCGTCATCGCCGAGGGCGTGGAGACCGCCGAACAGAAGGCGGCGCTGGCGGCGATGGGGTGCGAGGCGGGGCAGGGGTACCACTTCTTCGCCCCGATGGACCCGGCGAAGACGTCGAAGGTGCTGTGGACCCTGCAGCGGGCCGCCGAGGCGCGCGGTGCTCGGGTCATCCCGCTGACCGGCCGTACCGCCCAGCCAGGTCACGCGGAGTAGCGGGCGCCTCGGCGGCCCGGGTGACCGGGCGCCGGCGGGCTGCGTGGACCATGGGAGACATGGCTAACCGGCTGGCGGAAGCGACAAGCCCGTACCTGCTGCAGCACGCGGACAATCCGGTGGACTGGCGCGAGTGGGACGCCGCGGCGTTCGACGAGGCGCGCCGGCGTGACGTGCCGGTACTCATCTCGGTGGGGTACGCGGCCTGCCACTGGTGTCACGTGATGGCGCACGAGTCGTTCGAGGATCCGGCCGTGGCGGCGGTGGTCAACGAGCACACCGTGCCGGTCAAGGTGGACCGCGAGGAACGGCCCGACGTGGACGCGGTGTACATGACCGCCACGCAGGCCATGACCGGCCAGGGCGGGTGGCCGATGACGGTGTTCGCCACCCCGGACGGCGCGCCGTTCTGGTGCGGCACGTACCTGCCGAAGGCGCAGTTCACCGCGCTGGTCAAGGCGGTGGCCGAGGCGTGGCGGGAGCGTCGGGACGAGGTCGTGGGGCAGGGCGACGCGGTGGTCTCCGCGCTGCGTCGGGCGGCGGCGCCGACCGGCCCGGGGGAGGCCCTGACGCCCGAACTGCTGGACGCGGCGGCGGTCGCGCTGCGGTCGGACTTCGACCGGGCGAACGGCGGATTCGGTACCGCGCCGAAGTTCCCGCCGTCGATGGTGCTGGAGTTCCTGCTGCGCCAGCACGCCCGGACCGGTGACCCGCAGAGCCTGGCGATGGTCCGGGAGACCTGCGCGAGGATGGCCCGGGGCGGCATGTACGACCAGCTCGCCGGCGGGTTCGCGCGGTACGCGGTGGACGCCACCTGGACGGTGCCGCACTTCGAGAAGATGCTGTACGACAACGCGTTGCTGCTGCGGGTGTACACGCACCTGTGGCGTGCCACGGGCGACCCGCTGGCCCGTCGGGTGGCGCGGGAGACGGTCGAGTTCCTGCTGACGGACCTGCGCGCGGGGGACGGTTTCGCGGCGTCGTTGGACGCCGACACCGACGGCGCGGAAGGCCTGACGTACGTGTGGACCCCGGCGCAGCTGCGTGAGGTGCTGGGCGACGAGGACGGTGACTGGGCGACCGACCTGCTGGATGTGACCGGCACGTTCGAGCGCGGTACCAGCGTGTTGCAGCTGCCGGTGGACCCGGCGGACCGGCAGCGCTGGGTGCGGGTGCGGGCGCGGCTGCGGGCGGCCCGGGACGTGCGGCCGCAGCCGGCCCGCGACGACAAGGTGGTGACCGCCTGGAACGGGCTCGCGATCACCGCGCTGGCGGAGTTCGCCATGATCAGCATGGCGCTGGACCGGCCGGCCGGCGGGGACGAGCCGCCGAGCGGGGACGAGCGGACAAGCGCGGACGAGCTGCCGGCGGCGGCGGC
>JBAUUM010000722.1:0-1771 GCA_049582705.1 Actinocatenispora sp. | reverse complement strand
GCCGCGGCGAGACGGGGCCGGCGCGCCGGTCCGCGAACAGCCACCGGGTGGCGTAGCGGTGCTGGAGCTCGCGGACGTCCGCCGCCGTCGGGTCGGTGAAGACCCGCTCGTTGAGGGCGAACCGCCGCGTGTCGGCGGCCGGCTGGCGTGGGTAGCCGTACCCGTGCCGGCCCTGGGCGCCGACCGCACCGTCGGTGTAGCCCCACCCTTCGAGGACGGTACGGCGACCGCCGAGCCCCGTGACCCAGAACGCCCGGCTGTCGCAGTACGGCACGGTCGGTACCGGCTGGCAGTGCACGTTGGTCGCGACGACGTCGTCCGGTCCGGCGTGCGCGTCCAGCCACCGGGCCGCGCGCATCTCCGTCGCCCGGACCGAGCGCGCGCCGGGCGTGCCGCCGACGACCGCGCGGCCCTTGACCGCGCGCAGCACCAGGGTGTCCACGGTCGGCGGCAGGTTCGCCGCCAGCGCCGCGCCCAGCACCACCGCGACCAGCACCGCGATGCCCCGGCCGCGCAGCTGGTACACCCGGCGGCGGGCGATCGACCAGGCGGTCACCGCGGCCCCGAGCAGCAGGGCGCCGGACAGGACCGGGACGAGCAGCGCCCGCGACCAGCCGAGGTACGTGTGTCCGGGCATGCTCGGGTCGTACGCCGTCGCCCAGAGCAACGTCGCCACGCAGAACCCCACGGTGACCGCGACGGTCAGCACCGTACCGACGTACCGCCGGGGCGTCGCGTCGGCCAGCACCCACACGGCGAGCACCGCGCCGAACGGCAGCGTCGGCAGGAAGAAGTACACCTGGCTGTCGGACGGGTGGAACAGCAGCCACATCGCCCCGATCCCGGCCACGACCGCCCCGGCCAGCAGCCACACCGCCGGATCGGTACGGGTGCGGCGGCGGCCCAGCGCGAGCAGGCCGATCCAGCGCGGCAGCTGCAGCAGCAGCCACCACCCGAGGAGGCCCAGCGCGAACACCCAGCCCGTGCCGCCGGCCCGGCGCAGGCCGGGCGGGACGAGCCCGCCGGCCACCGGCTCGTCCGAGGGGCCGATCGCCTCCCGGTACGCCGGGATCCACTGCAACTGGCTCAGCGCCTGCGGCCCCAGTGTGCCCGCGCCGCCCCCGACGAACAGGGTGGCACCGCCCAGCATCGCCGCCACCAGGATGGCCAGCCCGGCCAGCGCGCGCCGGTGCAGCCGTCGGGTGGTGACCAGGATGCCGACGATGGCCGCGAGCATCCCGACGACCAGTACGGGCACGCCACTGGCCTTGGCTCCGGCGCAGGCCAGCGCGAGCAGGGCCAGCAGCGGCCAGGCCGGTCCGATCCGCCGCCCCCGGACCAGGTCGACGCAGATCGCCGCGGTGAGCATCAGCAGCGGGATCAGGTACGTCAGCGAGGGACTGAGCAGGGACATCGGCCGACTTCCCGGCGCGACCAGCGGGCCGCCGAGCGGCAGCGGATGGCTCAGCAGCGCCACCCCGGCGGCGACGGGCCCGGCCCACCAGGTACGCACGACGTCCCGGGCGAACGCGGCGACCGTCACCGTCGTGGCGACCAGGATCGGTCCGAGCCACAACCGCAGCAGCACCGTGGCCGCGTCCACCCCGGTGATCAGGCTCGCCGACGCCATGTCCGCGTCGGACAGGTAGTGGTACCGCAGCGTCCCGCCGGCCATCTGCGGCACCTGGAACGGCAGGTCACGGGAGAGTTCGTGGATCAGCGACAGGTGGTACAGGAGGTCCTGGTAGTAGTGGAACGTCACCGGCGGCAG
>JBAUUM010000721.1:0-2571 GCA_049582705.1 Actinocatenispora sp. | reverse complement strand
GTGCAGCAGCATCAGCGCGTGCAGCCCGAGCGTCTCGGGTTGGTCAGGCATCAGCGCGGCGAGCAGCCGCGCCAACCGGACCGCCTCGGCGGACAGGTCGCCGCGGAGCAGGTCCGCGCCGGCGGTGGCGGAGTATCCCTCGTTGAAGACCAGGTACAGCACCGCGAGCACGCCGGACAGCCTCTGCGGCAGCTGGTCGGCGGGCGGCACCCGGTACGGGATGCCCGCGTGCCGGATCTTGTCCTTCGCCCGGACCAGCCGCTTGGCCATGGTCGGTTCGGTCACCAGGCACGCCCGGGCGATCTCCGCCGTACTCAGCCCCGCGAGCGTGCGCAGCGTCAGCGCCACCCGCGCCTCCAGCGACAGCGCCGGATGGCAGCAGGTGAAGATCAGTCGGAGACGGTCGTCGACGATGCCGCTGGGATCGGCAGGTGGCGCGGGCTGCCCACGGTCCATGTCCCTGCCCATCTCCCGCAGCTTGACCGCCTCGACGCTGCGCCGGCGCAACCGGTCCAGCGCACGGTTGCGCGCGGTCGTGACGATCCATGCGCCCGGTCGCGCCGGTACGCCGTCGCGCGGCCACCGGGCCAGGGCCTGGGCGAACGCGTCCTGCGCGCACTCCTCGGCCAGGTCCCAGTCCCCGGTGCCGCGGATCAGCGTGGCGAGTACCCGACCCCACTCGGACCGGAACGTCGCCGCGACCGTCTCCTCGACGTTCACCCCCGGAACGGCCGTACCTCGATCGACCCGCCGCCCGCCGCCGGGTGCCGCGCGGCGATGGCCACCGCCTCGTCCAGGTCGGCGCACTCGATGATGTCGTAGCCGGCGATGACCTCCCTGGTCTCCGCGAACGGCCCGTCGGTGAGCATCACCTCGCCGCCGCGTACCCGGACGGTCGTGGCGTCGGTGTACGGGCGCAGTTCGTCGCCGTCCAGCCGGATGCCGGCCGCGTCCAGCTCATCGACCCACGGCATCGGCCCGCCCGCGTCGCTCAGGTCGGCGGGCCGGTTCTCGTACACGGCGCGGTCCACGCACACGAACAGCATGAACTTCATCGGGTGGTACCTCCGGTCATCGCGGTGAGGGTGGCGGTCATGTTCCGGCGCAGCGCGTCGAGCCGGCCGGCGAGAACGGCGGCCGTACGGTCGGGGTCGGCCTCGGCCCCCTCGCGCAGCCCGGTCAGCCCCGGGCCGTGCGTGAACGTGTGCGTCACGGCGGTGCCGCCGCCCGCCGGCCGCAGCGAGTACCGCCAGATCGAGCCGGGCCGGTCCACGTCGCGCTCGTCGTCCAGTACCACCCAGGCGAAGGTGTGTGGCCGGTCCGCCTCGACCACCACGCACTCGACGGTCGACTCGAAGCCGCCCGGGTACTCGTTGCGCGCCTCGTACCGGTCGCCGGTCGACGGCCCGCCCTCGGAACGGGTCAGCCACCTCGCGCCAACACATTCCGGACTCCACTCGCCGATCCGGGTCACATCACCGACCAGTTCCCAGACCTTGTCCGGTGGCAGGTCGACGGTCAGCTGCACCTCGGTCGTCGCGCCGGTGACCAGGTCTTCCATCGTCGTCTCCGTTCGTCGCTGCGGTCCACACTGCACTACGACGAACGGACAGCCGCGAGATGGACAGCTCGACCCGCCCGATCTTCGACAAATTCCTGCCGGGCGCCGGAGGACCCGGACCGCGGTTCGGTACGGCCGGCGACCGGACCTCGCGAGGCCCCCGAGCGCGGCGTGGCACGGCGCGGGCACTGGCGCGGGCACGGCACGGGCACTGGCGCGGCACAGGTCGTCGGGGCTACCCGGCGAACAGCGCGGGCACGAGACGGGTGACGACCGACGTCACCTGCCGGCGGGCGTCGTCCCATCCGGTGGCGGCCGGGCGGGTGGTCAACGCGACCAGGATGTACCGGTCGTCGGCGCCGAGCAGCCCCGTGGTGTTCAGCGCCCGGTACGGCTGGCAGCACGCCCAGCCCTGCTTGACCGCCCACGGCCGGTCACCCACCGCCTGCGGGATGCCGAAGTACTGGTCGAAGCCGTCGGCGCCGTACCGGGTCGCGCCGCGCAGCGCGGTCAGCACGACGTCGCGTTCGGCGACCGGCGCCGTGGTCAGGATGTACCGGTAGACGCGGACGATGTCCTCGGCGGTCACCGCCGTGTCGCCCCACATGTACGGCAGTTGCGGCGGCCGGGTGCCGGTCAGCCCGAGGCGTCCGGCCATCCGGGTCACCACCTGGGTCCGGCCGTACCGGTCCCACAGGGTGCTGGCGACGGCGTCGTCGCTGCGGGAGAGCATCTCGGCGATCTCGGCGCCGTCCTCGCCGTGGTCCAGGGCGTCCAGCCCGATGAGCAGCTTCACCACGGACTCGGCCGGGAACGGTGCCGTCGCGTCGTGCCGTGCGACGGTCCGGCCGGTGCGCCGGTCGTACACCGCGAGGCCGAGCCGCCCGTCGGGCACCGCGGCCACGGCGTCACGTACCGCGGTGGCCATCGGCACCGCGGGCCCGCTCGTCGCGGCGGTCGCGGCGGGAGCCGGCGAGGCCACCGGCGCCTGGGCGGGCTGCCCGGCCGAC
>JBAUUM010000720.1:0-2255 GCA_049582705.1 Actinocatenispora sp. | reverse complement strand
GCGACACACCGGGTGGTCCGGTGTGTCGCCGCGCCGGGTTCCGCGGCTCTGCCCACAGGCCCATCGCCGCGTTGTCCACAGGCCGTGCTGAATATCCACAGACCACGGCGCTCGTCCACCGGGATATCCACAGCGATGGACGAAGTTATCCACAGGTCTTAGTGCTGGGGAAGCGGGTCCCGTGCCACGGGGCACGACATGCAGCGGGGCCCGCCCCGACCGGAGCCCAGTTCCGAGCCCGCGATCCGGATGACCTCGATGCCGGCGTCCTCCAGCCGGGCGTTCGTCTCGGTGTTCCGCTCGTACGCGACACACACCCGGGGCGCGATGGCCAGCGTGTTGTTGCCGTCGTCCCACTGCTCGCGCTCCGCCGTCACCGGGTCGAGCCCCGTGTCGATCAGCCGGAGCGTGTCGATGCCCATGGCTTTCGCGGCGGCGGGCAGGAACGGTTCCGGCCCGGAGACCGCGACCTCGGTCGGCCCGTCCGCCGTCACCGTGTAGGCGGCCAGCGAGTCCGCCACGTTCGGGTACATCACGACCGCGTCGACATCGACCATCGTGCACACGGTGTCCAGGTGCATCGTGGCCCGGTCCTGCGCGATCGGGACGGCCAGGACGGTGTGCGCGAGTCCCCGGTCGAAGCAGCGCCGGGCCAGCCGCTCGGCGCCGGCCGGCGTGGTCCGCTCACCCACGCCGACGGCCAGCACCCCCGGCGCCAGCAACAGCACGTCACCGCCCTCCAGGTTCTCCAGCGACGGGTCGTACAGCAGCGGGGTGCCCGCGAAGCGGGGATGGTGCCGGTAGATCGCCCGGGTGATGGTGGTTTCCCGGGACCGCGCCGGCATGGCCAGGCTGGTGACCGCCGCGTGGTCGCCGAGCCAGGCACCGGAGTCGCGGGTGAACAGCAGGTTGGGCAGCGGGTCGATGACGAAGTCGTGCCGGTCCATCAGCGCGTACACCAGGCCGTGCCCGGCGCGCAGCTCCTCGTGGGCGAGGCCGGCCGTCAGCGCGGTGGCCAGCCCGTACGGGGCCAGGTCGGCGAGGTAGGAGGCGACCCGACCGCGCAGGGTGTCACCCAACCGCTGGTCGGCCAGTACCGCCTCGGTCAGCTCGGCGCGCGCCTCCGGCACTTCCAGCGTCGCCGCCAGCAGATCGGCGAGGTAGAGCACCTCGACACCGCGGTCGGTGAGCGCGGCGGCGAACGCGTCGTGCTCCTCGCGGGCCCGCCCGACCCAGGGGATCCCGTCGAAGAGCAGTGAGTCGTTGTTGCGGGGTGTCAGCCGCTTGAGTTCCGGTCCCGGCCGGTGCAGCAGTACGGTCCGCAGCCGGCCGACCTCGCTGTCGACGTGGTGTCGGGCCCGGCCGGTGCCGGGCACGCCCTCCGGGCCGCCCGGTGTCCGGCTGTCCTGGCCCGTCCCGGTGGCCTTCGGAGAGCCGCTCTGCTCGCTGGACACGCCGCTGTGCCCGGTCATCCGCTCAGTCACGACCCGAGCCTAAGGCCCGGGGGCACGGCGTCGGCCGTTGCCCGGCACCCGTACCCGGTCGGCGACCTGCGGAATGTGACCCCGCGCGATGTGTAGGGAGGATTCTGTCTTGTTGAATGGCAAACTGCATCGAAGGCCGTGTTCAACGGGTATGCGTGCTCTGTCGTGTCACAGACACAGCGATCCCTCTGCATCTGCTTTCGCTTACTGTTATCTTTGCCATGCGGAGGGTCAGGGGAGGCGCCATGCACCGTACTGAGCTGTCACTCTCTGAAGCATTCCGGCATCGGCATGCCGACAAGTCGGCGGCCCGGCGACGCGGCGTCCACAGTTGGGTGGCCCTCGTCCGCGCCGCCACCGAGCCGTGCCTGGTGCTGGACCGGTCCGGGCTGGTCGCCGCCTGCTCCCCGGCCGCCGGGCGGCTGCTGGAGATCCCCGGCATCGACACCGTCATCGGGAAGAGCCTGCTCGACGGCATTCCCGCACCGGTGGACTTCACCGCCTCCGGCGACCGGCTGAGCGAATGGGAACTCGCCCGGCTGCCCCCGCTGCTCGCGCTCGCCACCGGCAGCCTCGCCCGTGGGCTGATCCGGTTCCGCGTCCACCGCCACATCCGCACGGTCGACGCGGTCAGCACGCCGCTGCGCGACCATGCCGAGATCGCCGGCTCGCTCACCTTCTTCGCCGCGATCTGACCCGCCCCGCGATCCGACCCCCGCTGCGTTGGCGTGTTGCGCCTGCGGCGCCGTCCGCCCGTCCGCCCGTCCGAGC
>JBAUUM010000719.1:0-2055 GCA_049582705.1 Actinocatenispora sp. | reverse complement strand
GCGGCGTGGCGCACGCAGCATGTCCTGGTCGCGGAGACGATGATCGGCTCCGAGGACGGCACCGGCGGCACCAGCGGCGTGCCGTACCTCGCCCGTCGCGCCCAGCAACGCTTCTACCCCGAGCTGTGGCCCGAGCGGCCACCAGAGCAACCGTGGCCGGGAGCCCGGCCGTGACCGCGGCACGGCGGCGGCTGGCCGCCTACACCGCCGACACCGTCCCCACCCACCCCGACGCGCAGCTGCTGCGCACATGGCTGGCCACCCGGCCCGACCTCGACCCGATCCCCCTGTCCATCGGCGACCCGGGGTTCACCGGCAGCGCCCCGCCCGCCGGGCTGCGCGACCTGCTCGCCGAGGCGCCCCAGCACACCCACGGCTACCAGTACACCGGGTGGGGGCTGCCCGAGGCCCGCCAGCTGATCGCCCAGCACCTCGTCGACGAGCAGCACCTCGCCGAGCACGCCACCCCCAGCGACGACTTCGACATCGCTCTCACCTCGCACGGCACCCGCGCCGTGATGCGCGACTTCGGCCGGTGGCTGCTCACCCAGCACCCGGGCGAGCGGCGCGCCCCGGTCGCGCTGTGCGCCACCCCCGGCTGGGACTACGCCGGACCCCTGGAGTCGGCCGGCTACCAGATGCGGCACTGGCCGCTGCGCGTCGAGCACGGCTGGTGGCCACACCTCGACGACATCGACACCGCCCTGCACGCCCTCGACCACGACCCCGACGCCCGCCTCGGACTGGTCGTCATCAACGCGCAGCACAACCCCACCGGCCGCTCCTGGCCGTCTGGCACCGTGCGGCACCTCATCCACGCCGCGCACCAGCGCGGCGCCGGGATCCTGCTCGACGACCCGTACTACGCCGTGCACACCGGGCAGCCCGACGCCGTACCGTGCCCGGCGCTCCGGGAGCTACTCGCCATCCTGCACGCCAACCCGCCCGCCCCGTCGCGCACCGGGCCGGCGCGGCGGCACTGGTGCGCCGTACGGTCTCTCGGCAAGCAGTTCGCTGTCAACGGCTGGGGCGTTGGGACCGTCACCGCGCACCCCGACACCCTCAACGCCCTCGACCAGTCAGCGTTCGCGTGGGCGTTCCCGGGCGGCGCCGACCGGCAGTGGGCCATGGCCCGATGGCTCACCGACGACGCCTCAGCCCGATGGACCGCCGGCCAACGGGCGACGCTTCGCGGCGCACGGACCGCGCTCACCACGGCGCTGCGCGACCTCGGCTGGCCCGCCGACACCGTCCCGGCCGGCGAGTGCACCCCGTACGCGCTGATCCCCGTGCCCCGCGCCTACCACCGGCAGCCCGGCGGCGCCGCCCGCTGGCGCACCGACCTGCTCGCGGCCACCGGGGTGCTGCTGGCCCCGGCCACCATCGAGCACCCCGACCTGGACGCCCCGTACCTGCGTATCTACCTCGGTGCCGCGCCCGACGTCCTCGACGAGGCGCTGACCCGGATCCGCCGCGCCGGCGTCACCTACCACGGCCCCGCGCTGCCCGCCGGCCCGGCAGCGCCGCAGGCACCGTCTGTCGACGACGCCGCACACGGGCTGCAGGCCCAGGCCCGGACCCGGCAGGACGCGGCCACGTTGCTACGCCGCCTGGCCGCCACCGCCCACCACCCCACCGACCAGGCCATCGTGGAGCAGATCGCCGACTGGTTCGCGCCCGCCTGGTACCTCGGGGATCACCGGCCGCCCGGCACCGGTGCCGCCGCGGCGGCGATCCTCAAGGCCGCGCGCACCGACCGCGCCGACCACATCCCCGCCTTCGCGTACGACGAGATCCTCACCCACCCGCCCGTGCGGGTCCCGGACCGGGCATCGGTGCTGCTGCACCGCATCGCCGGGCACACCCACCCCGACACCGCCGCCGAACTCGTCGCCGTTGCCGACACCCTCGCCGAGCACACCGACGTCGACACCGCGCTCAGCAAGCACCTGCACACCCACGCGATGCGCGACCTGGCCGCACCGCCGCCGGCGCCGGCCCTATCGGGCCCGGCGCACACCCGGTGGGCATCGTGACCGACGCCGCGCCGTCGAC
>JBAUUM010000718.1:0-4253 GCA_049582705.1 Actinocatenispora sp. | reverse complement strand
CAGCGTGATCCGCGGCTGGATTCCAGCTCGCTCGAGGTCACCGGTCGTCTGATGCTGTGCGCGGGCTACTACGAACGTGTCGTCGGCAGCGTCCTCCAGTCGTTCGGGCTGACCATCGCCGACTTCGACGTCCTGAACACGTTGCGCCGGGTCAGCGACCAGCGTGGCAGCAAGCCCAGCGACCTGGCCCGGTCCTCCCTGATCACCACGGGCGCCATGACCTCACGGCTCGACCGGCTCGAACGGACCGGTCTCATCCGTCGCGCACCCGACAAGGCCGACCGGCGGGGGGTACTCGTCCAGCTCACCCAGCGGGGCGGAAAGATCGCCCGACAGGCACTGCGGGAACTGATAGCCGCCAACGAGACATTCCTCGATCCGCTCAGCGGACAGCAGCGGGATTCGATCGCCTCCGCGCTGAAGCAGTTACTCCTTCACCACGAGCCCCGATCATCGCGGCCCGACCGGCCCGACGGTGAGACAGCGCGGTAGTCGGGCGTCGCCGCCCCACCTGCACCTGGCCACATCCCGGTCGGACCGTCAGGTTCGCCGGTCACTCCGTCCACGTACTACGGGGTGTCCGGCGACGGGGCCGTGTCGATCCAGACGAGGTCCACACAGGACACCCGGGACATGCCGGCGTGCACCTGCTCCGCCGAGTCCGAATGCCAGGTCGACCGGAGGGCCGGCGAGAACGCCACGGCACGGCCCGGCAGTTCCAGTCCCCAGCCGTACAGTGCCGGGCGGTCGTCCTCGTCGTACTCGCAGAGCAGGAACCGGCGCGGGACGGCCGGCAGCTCCAGGCCCGGCACCTGTCGGGCGACCTCGGCGCGGACGGCATCCTCGGCAGACACGGCCTTCTCGGTAGGCACGGCCTTCTCGGTTCGGACTGCCTTCTCGGTAGGCACGGCCTTCTCGGTTCGGGCAGCAGCGGGGGTGCGGGTGTTTTCGTTCGTCATGTCGGCAAGGTTGCCGTCTGTACTGCACCCACGGTAGGGGTCTAGGGTCAACGGGTGAAGTTGTACCGGTGACGGCGCACCGGGGTGTCAGGCGAGAGGATCGATGTGCAATGCCCATGGTGACCACTGTGGAGACTGTGCACGGCGCCGAGTCGACGCGGCGGTTCTTCGCCGACGAACTCCGCCGCCTGCGCCACGAACGCGGCCTCACCCAGGAACAGCTCGCCCAGCGCATCAGCTACTCGACGGGCACCGTCAGCATGATCGAGAAGCTGCAACGCAACCCCACACCCGGATTCACCGAGAAGTGCGACGAGGTGTTGGAGACCGGCGGCGCCCTCACCCGACTGCTGCCGCTGCTGTCCAGGGAGGCGTACCCGTCCTGGTTCCGGCCGTTCGTCAAGCTGGAGGCCGAGGCGGTCGCCATCCAGGAGTTCGAGGTCCAGGTCATCGCCGGCCTGCTGCAGACCGAGGACTACGCCCGCGCCGTCCTCAACACCTGGCCGCCGAAGAAGACGGACGAGATCGAGCACCGGCTCGCCGCACGGATGGAACGCCAGCAGGTCCTCACCCGCGACGACCCGCCGCTGCTCTCCTACGTACTGGACGAGAGCGTGCTGCGACGCCCGATGGGCGGCGCGGCGGTGATGGCCGGCCAGCTCCAGCACCTCATCGACGTCGCCCAACTCCCGCACATCCAACTCCAGATCCTCACCTTCGACCGCGCCACCAACGCGCCGACCGATGGGTCTTTCTTCGTACTCGAACTCCCGCGTGGCGATCGGGTCGTCTACGTGGAAGGGCCGGCGGGCGGCCGCCTCATCCCAGACCGCACGGCGGTCCAAGAATTCGCACGAGCGTTCGACGCGGCCCGCTGTCAGGCACTCGCCGTGGAAGACTCGATCGCGCTGATCGCCCGAGTAAGGGGAGAACTGTATGGGGACAGTTGACACGAAGACTCTGCGCTGGTGGAAGAGCAGCCGCAGTGGCGGACAGGGCGGCGCCTGCGTCGAGGTGGCGGTTCACCACACCGACTGGTACGTGCGAGACAGCAAGAACCCCGCCGGCCCCGTACTCACCGTCGACGCGACGGCCTGGGCCGCCTTCACCACCGCAGTACGCACCGGCACGGTCGACCCCGCCTGACCTCGCCTGCCCGGGCCCGCCGACACAACCGGCGGGCCCGTACCGCTGCACACCCGTTTCACACCCCGGCGCTCCGCTTCACAGCCGCGCCGTACCGCTTCACAGCCGCGCGTGTACCGGTCCCTGCGACTCTTGCCCTGACCGGCCGCCCGCGCCCGCCCGCGTCCACCTCCACCACCTTTCTGTGCAGCGACACGCCGACTTACTGGGCATGTCGCTGCACAGAAAGGAGGGACCCCGCAAACCGTGCAGCGACACGCCGACTCGCTCGGCGTTTCGCTGCACAGAAGACCAGCACCGCGCCACAGAGGTCCGCCACGCTGCACAGAAGACCAACGCCACGGGCCTTGTGACCGCCCGGGAAACGCAACCCACAACCGTCACAACCGCTGGGCATTTTCCCCGAATGTACGGTTCGTCCTCCGGACATGAAACGTACATTCGGGGAAAATGCTGTAACTCACCGACGCGTCGACATGCATTTTCCCGTTTTGTACCTCAGAGGTATTCCGACAAAACGTAGAAAGCGGGAAAATGCCCAAGCGGCATCGCGCCGGCTTACTCAAGCGGCGGCGCGGCGCCGACTCACGTCCGCCCACGCCCCCGTGCCGTGCCGTGCCGGGCCATGCCGTGCCGTGCCGTGCCGTGCCGACGACTGTCCTCAGTGGACTTCCGGACAGCGCGGTGCCCGCCGGGAACTCCCGGCGGGCACCGTTGCACAGCTCAGGTCGTACCGGTGCGCGGTGCGGTCAGTGCACCCGCACGGCCAGCGAGTACAGCCGGGTGGTCTGGCCGTCGGCGGAGAAGTTGTTGTCCGACACCAGCATCAGCTCCTGGCGGCCGCCGGGCAGCCGGCGCCCGGTGAGGGTCATGCCCTCGATGTTGTCCAGCAGCGGGTTCGCCTGCGTCTCCTTGTTGGTCGCGCCCGCGGTCGGGCACTTCACCAGGTCGGCGAGCAGGGTACGGCGGGCCTGCCGGACGTGCGCGTCCTTCAGGCTCGGCACGTCGGTGACGTCGGACGCGCCGGCCAGGTCGGCCTCGTACAGGCGGATCGTGTTGCCGTAGCCGGAGGTGTACCCGCGCTCCAGGACCAGCAGCTTCGTCGGCGACACGGCCTGCACCTCGGAGATGCCGAGGCCCGCGTCGACGGTGAACGCGTACTGCCGGGCCAGCTCGAACTCGCCGTGCCGGGGCCGGTCCCAGCGCAGGAAACGCACCAGGCCGTTGCCGTCGGCGTCGGTGCCGTCGCCGGACAGCGGCTCCTCCATGCTGGCGACCAGCGAGTGGCCGCCGGGCAGCATGGTCATGCCCTCGAAGCTGCCGTTCGGGTCGGCCTCGCCGGCCGGCTGGGCCTGGAACCGGTCCGGCACGGGCAGCCGGGACAGTACGGTGCCGTCCCGGTCGAAGCGCCGGATCGACGGCTCCGCCTCCGACGTGACCAGGCGGGTACCGTCCCGGTCCACGACCAGCGCCTCGTCGTCCAGCGGCTGACCCTGCTCGTCCTTGATCGGCTGGAAGCCCAGCGGCTTCGCCGACAGGTGGGCGCCGGTGCGTACCGACATGGTCCACAGCGTCGACCGGTCACTGAGCGCCAGGATGTGGTGACCGTCGTGCGCGAACGCGGACAGCCCGCCGATGTCCTCGCCCTGGAAGCTGGCCCCGTCCAGCTCGTCGTCGTACGCGACCAGCGACACCGACGGCGAGCAGGCGCCGAGGTCACCGGGGTGGTGGCCGGCGGGTCCGGCGGTGGCGGGCAGCGCGAAGGCACTGCCGGCGACACCCAGTCCGAGAGCGGTCAACGACGCGGCGAGCGCGGCACGAATTCGCATGATGTGCATCTTGCCGGAAACGCGGCGCGGGTCAACAGACGCGTCATGACCACCGGACGGCGGTACGTCGACGCCGGGTCGCCACGAACACGCAGGTCACCGCGACGACGACGGAACGATGAACCGGCCAGGAAATCCCGCCCACAGGACCAGTCAGTCATTGCCCTTTCACTGCGAGCGATAGAAGGTGGGGTACGGAAGGGAGACGACCATGCCTGACATCCCCAGTCCTGCACCGGCCCCCGATCCCGCCACCCACCTGACCACCCCCACCGCGCCCGGCGCCGCGTCCGCAACCGGCGCCGCGCCCGACAGTGCG
>JBAUUM010000717.1:0-17495 GCA_049582705.1 Actinocatenispora sp. | reverse complement strand
GTCCGGGACAGCGTCGACGACCTGGTCGGCCGGGCCGCGCGGGCCGGCCTGGCCGCGACCCTGACCTGGGACGGCCCCCGCCGACTGCCGCCGATGGTGGACCTGGCCGCGCAGCGCGTCGTCCAGGAGGCGCTGACCAACGCGGTGAAGCACGCGCCGGGCTCGGCCGTACGGGTCCGCGTCGCGAGTACCGGTGAGGCGACGGAGATCCGGGTGACCAACACGCTGCAGTCCGGGCACCGGCGGGCAGCCGGCGGTCGGGTCGGGCTGGTGGGGCTGCGGGAACGGGTACGGCTCCTCGGCGGGACACTGCACGCCGGCCCGGGGGACCACGGGTATGAACTGGTGGCCAGGCTGCCGCACGGGGAGGAGTCATGATCCGGGTACTGCTGGCCGACGACGAGGCGATGATCCGGGCCGGGGTGCGGGCCATCCTCACCAGCGACCCGGACGTCGAGGTGGTCGCCGAGGCGGCCGACGGGCGGGAGGCGGTCGAGCTGTCCCTCGCGCACCGCCCGGACGTGGCCCTGCTGGACATCCGGATGCCGCGCCTGGACGGACTCGCCGCCGGTGCGGAGATCCTCCGGGCGGTGCCCACGGTCGCCGTGGCCTACCTGACCACGTTCGGCGACGACGCGTACCTGGCCCGCGCGCTGGACGACGGCGCCCGCGGCTTCCTGCTCAAGTCCGGCGATCCTCGGGAGCTGATCGCCGGGATCCACGCCGTGGCCGGGGGTGGGGCGTACCTGTCGCCGAAGGTGGCCGCCCGGCTGATCGGTCGGTTCCGCGGTACCGGTCTGAGCCGTGCCACGGCGGCCCGCGGGCGCGTCGACGCGCTCACCGAACGGGAGCGGGCCGTACTGGCCCTGCTGGGCGCGGGGCTGTCCAACGCGCAGATCGCCCGGCGGCTCCAGGTCGTCGAGGGCACCGTCAAGGGGCATGTCAGCGCCATCCTCGCCCGCCTCGGCCTGGGCAACCGGGTACAGGCCGCGATCCTGGCGCACGAGGCGGGTCTGATCCAGGACTGACCGACCGTCCCACGACACGGCGCCGGCACCGGACGATGACGCGGGAACGCGGGGCTCGGCGGCGTCCCATCACGGGAGCCGCAGCGCCCGCAGCGCCCGCGGACGCCCGTGCCGAGGCCGCCGGCGCGCCTATTGTGGGGGCGTGTTCGTCGCCGGCGCGTACATCCCGGAGGGAAGCGTCCCCCCGGCGGATCGTCGGCGCTGGCCGTTCACCGTCCCGGCCGTCGGTCAGCTGCTCGCGGCGCCGCTCACCTTCGACGCCCCGGTGACCTTCCTGGTCGGTGACAACGGATCGGGAAAGTCCACGCTGGTCGAGGCGATCGCCGAGGGGTTCGGCCTGGACGCCTACGGCGGTCGGGCGAGCCGCAAGTACACGCCGAGCGCGGAGGTGGGCAGGACCCCGCTGGGCGAGGTGCTCCGGCTGGACGCCACGCCGGCCGGCTCGCGGATGCTGCGCGGTCCACGGTTGGGCAGGCAGGGCTTCTTCCTGCGGGCCGAGACCGCGTTCCAGATGACCGAACGCCTCGGTGGACGACCGGGCTACTGGGACGAGGACACCTCCACGATGTCGCACGGCGAGGGCTTCCTGGCCGTGTTCGACGCCATGATGGGCGCACCCGGCTTCTACGTCATGGACGAACCGGAGTCGGCCCTGTCGTTCACCTCCAGCCTGAGCCTGGTCGAGCGGATGTACGAACTCGGCGCGTCGGGTGCGCAGGTGGTGTGCGCGACCCACTCGCCGATCCTGGCCTCGACACCTGGCGCGGACATCGTCGAGATCGGTCCGTGGGGGTTCCGGCGTGTCGCGTGGCAGGACCTTCAACTCGTCGAGCACTGGCGCACCTACCTGGACGCGCCGGCGGCGTACCTGCGCCACCTGATCGCCGACCACCCTGCTCTACCGTCCTTGCGTACCGGACCCACCGAACCCTAGGAGTCACCGGATGACCGACGCGGACGCCGCCGGCGCGATGAGTTTCATCTTCGAGGCCGGCGTGCTCAAGCGGGCCCGACGTACCGGCTGGTGGTTCGCCGGCAACAGGGACCCCGAGTCGATCGCCGAACACTCGTTCCGCGTCGGGATCGTCGGCACGGTGCTCGCCGCGATGGAGGGCGCGGACCCGGCGCGGGTCGCCCTGCTCGGGCTGCTGCACGACACCCAGGAGACCCGGGTGACCGACATCCCGCACAGCGCCCGGCGGTACGTGACCGCGGCGTCGAACGAGTCGGTGACCGCGGACCAGGTCGCCGGGGCGCCGCAGCCGGTACGGGACGTGATCCAGGCGGCCGTGCACGAGTACGAGGCGGGGGAGACCGCCGAGGCGCTCGTGGCGCGGGACGCGGACAAGCTGGAGTGCCTGGTGCAGGCCGTGGAGTACCGCGAGGCGGGCTACCTGAACGTGCAGCCCTTCATCGACTCGGCGCTGGCGTCGCTGACCACCGCCTCGGCGCGTCGACTCGCCGAGCAGGCGGTCCGGGGCGACACGATGATGTGGCAGCGGACCTTCCGCGCCTAGCGCGTGCCACCCGGGACCGGGCACCCGTAAACCGGGCACTCCGTAAACCGGGCACCCGGGACCCACGGGTCGGCACGTCCTCGCGTGCCGACCCGCGACGTTCAGCCGGCGGGCTTCAGCGCCTGGCGCTGCCGGCCGAGCCCGTCCGCCGTCAGGGTCACCACGTCGCCGTCCCGCAGGTACGGGAACCGGCCCGACATGGCGACGCCTTCGGGGGTGCCCGTGTTGACCAGGTCGCCCGGCTCCAGCACCAGGTACTGGCTGAGGTGCCAGACCAGGTACGCGACGGAGAAGATCATGTCGGCGGTGGTGGAGTCCTGGCGCGGCTCGTCGTTCACCCAGGACCGCAGCCGTACCGCCTGCGGGTCGGTGATCTCGTCGGTGCTGACCAGCCACGGGCCGACCGGGTTGAACGTCTCGCAGCTCTTGCCCTTCGACCACTGGCCGCCGGACTGTTCGAGCTGGAAGTCGCGTTCGGACACGTCGTTGGACAGGACGTATCCGGCCACGTGGGAGAGCGCGTCGTCCACCGAGTCCAGGTAGCGGGCCCGCTTGCCGATGACGACACCGAGCTCCACCTCCCAGTCGGTGCGGGTGCTGGTGCGGGGGATCAGTACGTCGTCCTCGGGTCCGACGACCGTGTTGGGTGACTTGTAGAACAGGATCGGTGTGCTGGGCGGGGCCACGCCCGACTCGGCCGCGTGCGCCGCGTAGTTCTGCCCGACGCACAGGACGGCGCCCGGGCGGGCGATCGGCGCGCCCAGCCGCTGCCCGGTCACGTCGACGCGTTCGAGCCGCCCGGCCCGCTCGGCGTCCCGGACCGCCGCCATGCCGTCGCCGGCGAGGAAGGCCCCGTCGATCGACGCGGTCAGCGGCGAGAGGTCGAAGTGACCGTGGTCGGTCGACAGTACTGGCCGCTCGGACCCGGCCGCACCCACCTGCATCAGCCGCATTCGTGCCTCCTGGATGTGTCAGCTCGCCGAAGCCTTGACTTGCCTCGGTCGACAGATAATATACGTCAGACCCGTGAAACATTATCTGTCTCATCAGCCATGAAAGCCCAGATGGAGGCCATCATGACGCCAGCGGCGGCGCGCAGACCGGCGGCCCTCGCGGATCGACTCCGGTCGGCCATCCTGGAGGGCAGCCTGCCGCCCGGGACGCACCTGCGTCAGGCGGAGCTGGCCCACCAGTTGGGTGTCAGTACGACTCCGCTGCGTGAGGCGATCGGGCGGTTGGCGCACGAAGGGCTCGTCGACCTCGACGAGTTCAAGGGCGCCCGGGTGCACGTGCTGTCGGCCGACGAACTCGACCAGATCTACCGCGTGCGCCTCCAGGTGCTGCCGCTCAGCGTCGCGCACTCCCTGCCGCACGCCACCCCGCGCAGCCTGAAGACCGCGGCCGCGCTGCTCGAACGGATGGAACCGATCACCCGGACGAGTGAATGGGTGGTGGGGAACCGGGAGTTCCACAAGGTGCTCGACGAGTGCGCGGGCCGCACCATCTACAGCCAGATCATGGTGCAGATGGCCGACATGGCCATGCTCTACATCGGATCGCTGTTCGAACACAGCGCCGACTGGACCCAGGAGAAGGCCGAGCACCGGGAGATCCTGGCCGCCTACGTCGCCCGCGACGAGGCCGCCGCGGTCGACCTGTTGACCCGCCACTTCGAGAAGACCTGGAAGAGCGCGTCCGGAAACATCACCGCCACCGGGCCCGCGGACGGCACGGCGGACCGAGAGGAGCAGTCGCGATGAGTCGTGAGATCAGGCCGCTGACCGCGGTCAACCGGGACGACGTCGATTGGCAGGGCACACGGTTCGGCACGACCTTCGTGAAGGTCCTGTCCTTCCGCGACGGCGTCAACTGGGAGATCTGCAAGTACGAGCCCGGCGCCCACACCTTCCCGCACCAGCACGGGTTCCGGCAGCTCCGCTACATCCTGTCCGGTGAGTTCGAGATGAACGGCGAGACCTACGGCCCCGGCACCCTCGTCGACTTCCCGGCCCTCACCGAGTACGAGGTCCTCTGCAAGAGCGGCGGTGAGCTGATCATCCTCCAGCTCCCCGACGCGACCACGGGTGAGGCGCCCGTCGACCCCACCGGAAAGGCGTACGACAAGGTCTGAGCGGTCGCTGCCGCCACCCCGCGGCCGGCCGGTCGGAGACGCGCCTCCCGCGCGGCGCCCGAGGGACACCCGGCGCTGTGCCGTGCCCGTGCGCCCTCGGGTGGGTCGCACGGGTGTTCCACCCGGTTTCCTCAGCACCGTTCAAGGAAAGTAGGTGCGCCATGCTCGACGGGACGATGTCGCCGGTCGAGTCCGCCTCGGCCATGGACCGGGAGGTGGCCAACTCACGCTACTGGCCGACTCTCTGGCGTGTGATCGCCGGCCTCATCTTCGACTGCCTGGACATCGCGATCTTCGGGTCGCTGATCCCTGTGTTCATCGCCGCCGGATTCCTGACCAAGGGGTCGGCCGCGGCGATCGCGACCGTCACCTTCGCCGGGCTGCTGCTGGGCAGCGTCCTGCAGGGGCCGCTGACCGACTGGCTCGGTCGGCGCCCGCTCTACCAGTGGAACATCCTGATCTACGGCGTGGCCACGCTGGCCACGGCGTTCGCGCCCAACGAGTACGTGCTGGGGATCCTGCGGTTCATCTCCGGCCTCGCGCTCGGCGCGGAGGTGCCGCTCGCGTACTCGTACGCGGCGGAGATCGTGCCCCGTCGCACCCGCGGCCGGGACATGGCGCTGGTGAACCTGATCGGCGGCAACATCCCGTTCCCGCTCGCGGTCGGGGTGGTGCTGTGGCTCTCCGGCCCGATCGGCTGGCGCGGCATCTTCGCCCTGATCGGCGTGCTGTCGCTGCTGGTCCTGGTCGCCCGGGTACGGATGCCCGAGTCCGACCGGTGGCGTCGGGCCAAGGACCGGCCACCGGAGCTGGAGGGCACCCCGGCCCGCGTGGGCGGACTGCGCCGGACCCTGCGCGACGGCATCGACCTCGGCCGGCAGTACCCGAACCGGCTGGGTGGGCTGATGCTCGGGTTGTTCGTGTCGTTCGTCGCCCTGTACGGGCTGAACACCTGGCTACCCACCCTGCTGGTGGGCCGTGGCCTGGACGTGGCGAAGTCGCTGACGTTCACGCTGGTGATCACGATGGCGTTCCCGGTGAGCAGCCTGCTGCTGGCACTGCTGCTGGACCGGATCGGCCGGCGGCCGATCGCCATCAGCGCGTTCGTACTGGCCGCGGTGTTCGGTCTGATCTTCGGCAACGTGCACAGCGACGCGGCCGTCCTGGTCGTCGGGTTCTTCATGTCGCTGTTCGTGGTCACCACGGCCAACTGCATGGAGGTGTACGCCGGCGAGGTGTTCCCGACCCGGGCACGCGCCACCGGAACGGGCATGGCGTTCGGGGCCGCCCGGTTCGGGTCGGTGGTCGCCTCGTACATCATTCTCGGCGCCTTCACCGCCTGGGGGTACGCGGCGGTGTTCGTGGTGCTCTGCGTCGGGCTGGCCATCGGTGCGCTCGCCGTGTTGTGGGTACGGACCGAACCGAAACGCAGGTCGCTGGAGCACATCGCGCAGTGAGGTCGCTCGGGTGGGTCGAGGAAGGGCGTAACGGATGACGCACGACGTCGATGTCGTGGTGGCGGGTGGAGGCAACGCGGGGCTGTGCGCCGCGGTCAGCGCGGCCTCCGCCGGCGCGTCGGTACTGCTGGTCGAGAAGGCGGCCGAGGCCGAGCGGGGCGGCAACTCCCGCTTCGCGGCCCTCTACCGCTTCCCGTACGCCGGGTTCGACGACCTGGTCGGTGTCTGCCCGGGCCTGGCCGACTGGCGCGGCAGGGCGGACATCGGCCCGTACCCGCGGCAGCGGTTCCACGCGGACCTGTTGCGCAGCTCCGGCGAGGGCACCGACGAGGACCTGATGACCGCCGTCAGCTCGGACGCCCGGGCCGCCGTCGGGTGGCTGTACGACCTCGGCGCCCGCTGGGAGGTCAGCGCCGAGGGCGCCGTGGTCGTCGACGGGCGGTACTCCTGGCAGGACGGTTACGTGCTGCGGCCCGCCGGTGGCGTCCGGGGCGTACTGGAGGTGCTGACCGCGGCTCTCCGAAAGGCCGGCGGACAGATCCGGTACGGCACGGCGCTGACCGGGATAGGCCGGGCCGCCGACGGCCGGGTCACCGGCGTGTCGGTCGAGCAGGACGGCCGGGCACAGGAGATCACCACCGGGGCGGTCGTGCTCGCCGCCGGCGGGTTCGAGGCGAGCGGCGAGATGCGGGCCACGCACCTGGGACCGCGGTGGCGCGAGGTCAAGGTGCGGGGCAGCCGGACCAACACCGGTGAGGCGCTGCGCGTCGCGTTGGCGTCGGGCGCGGCGCGGGCCGGCGGCTGGAACCGTTGCCACGCCACGATGGTGCACGGCAGCGCACCCGCGGCCGAGATGGGCGAACGCGCGTTCCCGCACGCCTATCCGTACGGGCTGCTGGTCAACCGGGACGGCGACCGGTTCGCCGACGAGGCACCGAACTCGTTCGCCTTCACCTACGCCGGCATGGGCGAACGCGTACTGGACCAACCGGGATCGGTGGCCTTCCAACTGTTCGACGCGAAGACCACGGCGCTGCGCCAGGTCGCGCTGTACGGTCCGGCCGCGTACGACGTACCGCACGTGGCGGCGGACAGCCTGCCGGAGCTCGCGCAGCGGGCCGGGTTCGCCGACCCCGACCGGTTCGTCGCGACCGTCGAGGAGTTCAACGCGGCCGTCGACGACGGCACCGAGTTCGACCCGCTGCGGCCGGACGGTCGGCACACGAAGGGACTCACGATCGACAAGTCGAACTGGGCCGAGCGGATCGACCGTGCACCGTTCGAGCTGTACCCGGTCGAATGCGGCATCACGTTCACCTTCGGCGGCCTCGCCATCACCCCGGACGCGCAGGTGCGCGACGGTGCCGGCGCGCCGATCCCCGGCATGTACGCGTGCGGCGAGATGAGCGGCATCTTCCAGCGCGGGTACCCGGGCGGCTCCGGGCTTACCGCCGGCGCCGTCTTCGGCCGCCGGGCCGGACGAGCGGCAGCGGCGGAGGCGGGCCGATGAGCGTGCGTGACGACCTGATGGCCGGCCACACGCGGATCGGGGTGTTCCTGAGCATCCCGTCGCCCGACCTGGCCGAGATGCTCGGCGCCGCCGGCTTCGACTTCGTCATGGTCGACGTCGAGCACGGCACGTTCTCGGTGCGCGACGTCGCCGACGTGCTGCGCGGGGCGGCCGCGTCCGGCGCGCCGGGCCTGGTCCGGCTGCCGGTGCGGTCCGCACTCGCGGCGGGCGTACTGGACGCCGGCGCGTCCGGCGTGCAGCTCACCGGGATCGAGTCGGCGGCGGAGGCCGGCCGGCACGCGCGGGAACTGCGCTACCCGCCCGTCGGTACCCGCGGTTTCAGCGGATACACCCGCGCGGCCCGGTACGGCCTGACCGGACGGGACGAGCTGCTGGCCCGCGAGCCGCTGGTCGCCGTGCAGGTCGAGTCGCCGGAGGCGCACGACGACCTGGCCGCGATCGCCGCCGTACCAGAGGTGGACCTGCTGTTCTTCGGCCCGGTCGACTTCGCGATCTCCAGTACGCGCCGGGCAGAGGCGGACCGGGTGCCGGTCGAGGAGGCACGCCGCGCCGTGGCGCGCGCCGCCGAGCGCAACGGCAAGGTCGCCGGCTGCCATGCGCGCACCCTCGACGAGGTGCCCGACCTGCTCGCCGACGGCTTCCGGCTCGTCACCGTCGGCTTCGCCAACGTCACCGCCGTGCACTGGCGGTCGATCGCGGAACGGCTGCGTACCGGGAGGACCGGCGCCGATGACTGATCCACGTCCGTTGTCGGGCATCCGCGTCGTCGACCTGAGCCACTTCACCGCCGGACCGATGTGCACCAAGCTGCTCGCCGACGCCGGCGCCGACGTGGTCGCCGTCGAACCGCTGGGCGGGGAACCCAGCCGTGCCCTGGAACCGCGCCTGACCGGCCCGGACGGGTACGCCGAGGGCAGCCTCTACGTACGGCTGGCCTTCGACAAGCGCAGCATCGCGCTGAACCTCAAGTCCGCCGCCGGCCACGACGTGCTGCTGCGCCTGCTGGCCAACGCCGACGTGCTCGTCGAGTCGTTCCGGCCGGGGGTGATGGACCGGCTCGGGCTCGGCTACGACGTGGTGCACGAGCGGTGCCCGCGGCTGGTGTACGTGTCGCTGTCGGGGTTCGGGCAGCCGACCGTCGCCGACGGTCCGTACTCGGCCCGCCCGTCGTACGATCCGATCGTCCAGGCCATGTCGGGCCTGGCGCAGGTGACGCCGGGCGTCGACGGCCACGCCGGTCTGGTCGGCGCGTCCATCGCCGACACGGTCCCGGGCATGATGGCCGCGTACGGCACGAGCCTGGCCCTGCTGTCCCGGCTGCGCACCGGCACCGGCACGCACGTGGACGTCGCCCAGTACGACGTGATGCTGCTCGCCAACGACCGCAACATCGCCCGGTACCTCAACACGGGCGGGGAGACCACGGCGGACCAGCCGGTGCCGTACGTGCCGCACGGCGTCTTCCCGGCGGCGGACGGCGACCTGGTCATCGCGCTGGCGACCGAGCCGCAGTGGGTCGCGTTCTGCGGTGTACTGGGCCGGCCCGACCTGCTCGACGACCCGAGGACCGCGGACCCGGCGGCCCGCCGGGCCAGCTACGACACGTTCCTGCGTCCGCTGCTGGTGGCCTGGCTGAGCGGCCGGACCCGCGCGGAGGCGGTGGACGCGATGCTCGCCGTGGGCATCCCGGCCGGACCGGTGCAGCGGGCCGCCGACATCGCCGACTGCCCGCAGGCGGCGGCACGCGGCATGCTCCGTTCGGCGGAGCATCCCCGGCTGGGCACCGTGCACGGCCTCGGCGCGGCACCCCGGCTGCGGGACAGCCCACCGCCGGGGGAGGTGTCCGCGCCGCCCGTCCTGGGTCAGCACACCGCCGAGGTACTGGGCGCCGCCGGGTACTCCGCCGCCGACATCGCCGGGCTGGCCGCCGATGGAGTCATCGGCGTCGCGGAGCCGTCGCCCACCCGCTGAAGGGAACCCCGATGGATTTCCGCCTCTCCGACGAGCAGCGGCTGCTGTCCGACACCGCACGCCGGATGGCGACCGAGACGCTGTTCCCGCAGCTCCACGAGCTGCCGGAGACCCCCGTTCCGCACGAGCGGCTGGTGCGGCTGTTCGGGCTCGTCGAGCCGCTGGGCGTGCTCGGCGCCCGGGTGCCGGAGGAGATGGGTGGATCCGGCCTGTCCTGCCTGGAGTACGGCCTGGTCATGGAGCAGCTGCCGCCCGTGCTGGCGGTCGCCGTGCAGGCTCACGAGGGGACCGCGTCGCGCATCGCCTTGGGCGGCGACGACGACCAGCGACGCGAGTTCCTGCCCCGGCTGCTGAACGGTACGGCGATCGCCGCCACCGCCACGAGCGAGCCCGAGGTCGGGTCGGATCCGCGCGCGGTCGCGGCGCTCGCCGAGAGCACCGGGACCGGGTTCCGGTTGTCCGGCCGCAAGCTGTGGGTCACCAACGGCACCGTGGCTGACCTGCTCATGGTCGTGGCCCGGCTGCGCCGCGCCGACGGGACCGTCGAGACCGGGCGGTTGCTGCTC
The DNA here is from genome assembly GCA_049582705.1 of Actinocatenispora sp. Lineage (GTDB taxonomy): Bacteria > Actinomycetota > Actinomycetes > Mycobacteriales > Micromonosporaceae > Actinocatenispora. The sequence continues at coordinate 7,294 of JBAUUM010000717.1, read as the reverse complement.
GACCGGGCCGTGAGCCCGTTCGAGACGCGGGAGGTGGAGGCGATCGGCCTGCGCCAGGGCCACCTGGCGGAGGTCACCCTGGACGCGGTGCCGGTGCCGGCCCGCAACGAGATCCGTGACGCGGGCCGGTTCCACCAGCAGATGACCCGCACCTGGCTGGCCAACCGGGCGATGCTCGGCCTGATCGGCGCCGGGATCGCCCGGCGTGCCCTCGACGCCAGCGTCCGGTACGCGCGGGAGCGCAAGCAGTTCGGCGCCGTCATCGGCTCGTACCAGCTCGTGCAGGAGCTGATCGTGCAGATCGCGATGGCCGCCGACATCGGTCAGCTGCTCGCGTACCGCGCGCTCAGCATGATCGACGACGGCGGCTGGCCGCACGCGGAGACGTCCATGGCGAAGCTGTACGGCACGGACGCGGCGGTGCGGGCGTGCTCGCTGGCGATCGAGGTGCACGGCTCGTACGGGCTGACCGTCGAGTACGGGCTGGAGCGGATGCTGCGCGACGCCCGGATGCTCGGGTTCCCGGACGGGACCCGCCAGGTGCAGCAGCTCATCATCGGCCGGGAACTGCTCGGCATCAGGGCATTCCGGCACTGACGACCTGGAGGAGTACGGATGCGGACTCGTCGGATCCCGCTGACGATCATGCGCGGCGGTACCAGCCGCGGTCTCTACCTGAACGCCCGTGACCTGGTCGACGTGCCCGACCGGGACGCGCTGATCCTCCGGCTGTTCGGCTCGCCGGACCCGCGGCAGATCGACGGGCTGGGCGGTGCGGACCTGCTCACCAGCAAGGTCGCGATCGTCGGGCCGCCGACCGTGCCGGGCGCGGACGTCGACTACACGTTCGGGCAGGTCGGCGTCGACGTGCCGATCGTCGACCACAAGGGCAACTGCGGCAACATCTCGGCCGGCGTCGGGCCGTACGCGGTCCGCAACGGCTACGTGACCGCGACCGCGACCGCGACCGACGGGCTGTGCCCGGTCCGCATCCACAACACCAACACCGGCAAGATCATCGTCGCGCACGTACCGGTCGCGGACGGCGCCGTCGTCGAGGACGGCGACGTGCACATCGACGGCGTGCCGGGCACCGGCGCCGGGATCTTCCTGGACTACAGCCGGACGGCCGGGGCGGCCACCGGGTCGTCGCTGCCGACCGGCTCGCCCACCGACGTCGTCGACGTGCCCGGCGTGGGCGCCGTCGAGGTCTCCGTCGTCGACTTCGCCAACCCGGTCGTCTACGTCCGCGCGGCCGACGTCGGACTGACCGGAACCGAGTCACCGGACCATTTCCGGGCCGACCCGGACGTGCTGGACCGGCTCGAACGCATCCGGGCCGTGGGCGCGGTGCTGTGCGGGATGGCCGACGATGTCGGGGCCGTCGCGGCGCAGAGCCCCACGTTCCCGAACCTCAGCGTCGTCGCCGCGCCGCGGTCGTTCCGCGCGCTCACCGACGGACGCACCATCGCCGCCGGTGACGCCGACATCGTGGCACGCATCTTCGCGATGCGGATGCTGCACCAGAGCTACGCGGGTACCGGGATGTCCAACCTCGGCGCGGCGGCGACCATCCCGGGCACCCTCGTCCACGACCTCGTACCGGTCGGCCCCGGGTCCCGTCGGGACGTGCGTGTCGCGCATCCGTGCGGCGTCGCCGTGGTCAGCGTGGAGACCTCGCCGGAGGGACTCGTCACCAGGGTCGGCTACGAGCGCACCGCGCGACTGATCATGGAGGGTACGGCGTTCGTGCCGGCGTGACGGCACGAACGCGTGTTACTTCCTCTTGTTGCGGTTGACCAGGCCCAGCGCGATGGCGATCACGATGCCGACCGAGATCGCGGTGATGATCAGCTGAGTTGAACTCATGGTGGCGCCCCCCGTCACGACTTCGAGTTGGCCTACCCGGTCGCGCGCCGAAGTACGCATCCCGGCCCACGATCACGGGCCCCGACGACGACGGCGGCGGGCCGGACGTGGCTCAGGGCCTGACGTGGCTCAGGGCCGGACGTGCTCAGGTCCTCAATGATTCAGGGCCTCAATGATTCAGGGCCTCAATGATTCAGGGCCGATCCGTCCGGATCGGCCCTGCTCATCGTGCTGCCTGATCACACTGCCTGGGGTGACTGAAGGGACTTGAACCCTCGGCCTACGGGACCACAACCCGTTGCTCTACCAGCTGAGCTACAGCCACCATGCGCGCCTGATCGCAGCGTGCCGATTCATGATAGCGGGTGCCCGGGTGGGGTCGGCTACCGGGTTTCGGGTGTCCGCGTGTCCGGTATTTCGGGGACCTCGGCCACGTCCGGGACCGGCCCGCCGAGCGACGCGGCGATCTCCTTCGCGGTGTCCACGTCGGGCCCGGGCGGCGGTACGAAGATCGCCTTCCGGTAGAACGCCAGCTCGCGGATGCTCTCCCTGATGTCGGCGAGCGCCCGGTGGGCGAGGCCCTTCTGCGGCTGGCCGAAGTACGCACGCGGGTACCAGCGCCGGCACAGTTCCTTGACCGAGGAGACGTCGATCATCCGGTAGTGCAGGTGGTCGTCGAGCTTCGGCATGTCCCTCGCCAGGAAACCACGGTCGGTGGCGATGGAGTTACCGCACAGCGGTGCGGTCCGGCGGTCCGGTACGTGCTGCCGGACGTAGTCGAGGACCAGGTCCTCGGCCTCGCCCAGCGACACGCTGGACGCGCGCACCTCCTCGGTCAGTCCCGACTTGGCGTGCATGTCGCGCACGACCTCGGTCATCCCGTCGAGCAACGCGTCGTCGGCCTTGATCACAAGGTCGACGCCGTCGCCGATCACGTTGAGTTCGGCGTCAGTGACCAGCGCCGCGACCTCGATGAGAGCGTCGCGGCGCAGGTCAAGACCGGTCATTTCACAGTCGATCCAGACGAGGTGTCCTGTCACGACGGTAAGACTATGCCGTCGATGATCGCTGCGTCCTCTCCATAAGGACCTCCTTGAGTACCTCGGCCTGACTGTGCGAGGGGTCCTTCGTCGCGGTGAGCAGGGTGAGGGTGCCGGACTGGGCGAGTTGCGCGAGGTGGTCCACCCCCTCCCGACGCTCGGCTCCGGTCAGCTCCTGCCGGTACCGGCGGGCGAACTCGTCGAAGCGTTCGGGTATGTGCCCGTACCACATCCGGAGTCCGTCGGAGGGAGCCACCCGCTTCTCCCAGTCGAAGTCCGCCGACTCCTTGGGCAGGCCGCGCGGCCAGAGCCGGTCGACCAGGACGCGGTGGCCGTCGGAGGAGGACGGTTCCTCGTATACGCGCTTGAGGACGATCATGCCTTCGATCCTGACTCGACAGACGGCCGGATGTGCCGAAATCGCCGGGATCGGCGCTGTCGTTTCCGCTGGCAGCGAATCCGCTTCCGGCGAACACGGCGCGCGGTACGAGATCCGGTGGGTGAGGATCAACCGAAAAGATGTCGCGCCACGAGCGGAAGGTGCCCTGATGCGTACGTTGGTACTGGGTGGAACAGCGATGCTGTCGAAGTCCGTGGCGGAACACGCCCGCGATGCCGGACACGAGGTGACGTGTCTGGCCCGGGGCAAGTCCGGGGAGCCGGCGGACGGCGTGCGGTTCGTCCGCGCGGACCGCTCCGGGTCGGGTGCGTACGACGCCCTGGCGGGTGAGCGGTTCGACGCGGTGGTCGACGTGTCGAACTCGCCGCGCGAGGTGCGGGAGGCGCTGGCGGCGCTGGCGGACCGGGCCGGCCACTGGACCTACGTGTCGACCTGCAACGTGTACTCGGACGACGCGACGCCCGGGCAGCGCGTGGACACCGCCGAGTTGCGCGCGCCGGCCCCGGACGACGCGGACGAGTCCGACGAGGAGACCTACGGGGCGCGCAACGTCGCGTGTGAGGTCGCGGTCGCCGAGGCGATGGGTGCGGACCGGGCGTTCCTGTGCCGGCCCGGGCTCATCGTCGGCCCGGGCGACCGGGTGGTCCGCTTCGCCTACTGGCCGCTGCGCCTGGCCCGCGGCGGTGAGGTGCTCGCACCGGGCGGCCCGGACCGGCTCGTGCAGATCGTGGACTCCCGCGATCTCGCCGACTGGATCGTCCGGGCCGGCGTGGAGGGTCTGGCCGGCGGATACGACGCGACCGGTGCGCCGATGCCGATGTCGGAGTTCCTGAGCCGGGTCGCCGCCGGCGTCGGTGCCGAACCCGAGCTCACCTGGGTGAGTCAGGATTTCCTTGTGGAGCAAGGGATCCAGCCGTGGATGGGGCCAAGGTCGCTGCCGCTGTGGGTGCCGGAGCCGGAATACTCGGGCTTCATGAGCCGCGACGTCTCGCCGTCGCTGGCGGCCGGCCTGCGCACCCGCGACCTCGCCGACACCGCTCGGGACGTACTCGCCTGGCAGCGCACGAAGGGCGCCGGACACGCGCGCGACGGCGGAATCTCGGCCGAGGAGGAGGCCGAACTGCTGGCCGCCTGGCACCGGCGTGGCTGATCAGCGGCGTGTCGCGGTCAATCTCCTTCTTGACCTGTCGGACAATTTGAAGGTAATTTCCGGGAACGTACCGGGCCGGCACCAGCCGGCCGGCGAAAGAATCCGGTGATGTCGATGTCGATGAAGCGACGCGCGTTCCTGTCCACGGTCACCGGGTCGGTGGCCGCCGGCGCGGTCCTGACCTCCAGCACGCCGGCTGTGGCGCGCGGGCACGGTCACGGCGGCCACCCGGGCCGGGTCCGCACCGGGCTCGAGGTGCTCATCGACGACGACTGGGCGGCCCTGCGCGGCACCAAGGTCGGCGTGGTGTCGAACCCGACCGGTGTCGACTCGCAGTACCGGCACGCCGTCGACCTGATGGTGGCCGACGGCACCGTCAACGTGGTCGGCGTGTTCGGTCCGGAACACGGCTTCCGGGGGTCGGCGCAGGCCGGCGACTCCGAGGGCACGAGCACCGACCCGCGCACCGGTCTGACCGTGTACGACGCGTACGGCGCCACCCAGGACAAGTGGGTCGAGCTGTTCACCAAGTCCGGCGTCGAGACCGTGGTGTACGACATCCAGGACGTGGGTGCGCGTTTCTACACCTACATCTGGACCCTCTTCGACTCGATGGTCGCGGCCGCCCGGCTGGGCCTGAAGTACGTGGTGCTCGACCGGCCCAACCCGTGCGGTGGGCGCGCGTTCGGTCCGATGATGACCCCGGCGTACGAGTCGGGTGTCGGCAAGAAGGAGATCGTCCAGCAGCACGGCATGACCACCGGCGAGCTGGCCCGGTTCTACAACGGCGAGTTCCTGCCCACCGACGCCGGCGCGGCCGTCGACCTCACCGTCATCAAGGTCGACGGCTGGCACACCGACCAGCTCGGCACCGACCTGCCCGAGCTGCCGTGGGTACTGCCCAGCCCGAACATGCCGACCCAGCAGAGCGCCCTCGTCTACCCCGGCACCTGCATGTTCGAGGGCACGAACATCTCCGAGGGCCGCGGCACCTGCCGGCCGTTCGAGCTGGTCGCCGCGCCGTACCTCGACTACCACTGGGGCGACCGGCTCAACGACCTCGGGCTGCCCGGCGTCCGGTTCCGCGAGGCCTACTCGACGCCGACGTTCAACAAGTACGCCGACACCCTGTGCAACGGGACGCAGGTCGAGATCTCCGACGCGGCCGTGTTCGACCCGATCCGTACCGCGGTGGCCATGCTGATCGAGGCGCACCGCTACGACGGTTTCGAATGGCGCTACGACACCTACGACCCGGAGCGTCCGTACTGGGTGGACAAGCTCACCGGATCCACCAGACTGCGTACCATGATCGACGCCGGGGCCGGGCTCGCGGACGTTGTCGGAGCCTGGTCGCAGGAGCTGTCCGACTTCCGCGCGCGTCGGCGTCGCTACCTGCTGTACCGGGGCACAGGTCGGTGAGGTTTGCTCATCGGCAATACTGGGGGAGGGGTGTACCTCCTGGTATGCCCCGGAAATCCCCTGCCGCGCCCGGCGGGGAGTACATGATCTGTTCCTGAGAGCGAGAGTCGTTCGCCAGTGTCGAAGAATGCGAAGGGCGCCATGGCCCGTGACAGCAGGTCCGCACCGGCCAACGGCGAGCAGGCTGGGCTGATCGTGCATGTCACCGGGCTGCTGCCGTCCCTGTCTCCCGCCGAGCAGCGGGTGGCCCGGCTGGTCACCGCCGACCCGGCGGCGGCCGCCCGACAGACCATCACGGAGTTGGCGAGCGCGGCCGGCACCTCTGAGGCCACGGTCATCAGGTTCTGCCGTTCCGTCGGGATGGCGGGCTATCCGCAGCTGCGGATCAGGCTGGCCGCTGAGGCGGCCCGGCGGGTCGAACCACCGGACGCCCGGGTGGTCGGCGGCGACATCCCGCCCGGCGCGGACATGGCCCAGATCATCGCGACGATCGCGTTCAACGACGCCCGCGCGGTCGAGGAGACCGCCGACCAGCTCGACGTGGCCGCGTGCGAGGAGGCGGTGGCCGCGCTGGCCTCCGCCGGCCGGGTGGACGTGTTCGGTGTCGGCGCGAGCGGTTCGGTCGCGGCCGACTTCCAGCAGAAGCTGCACCGCATCGGCCGCACCGCCTTCTACTGGCCCGACACCCACACGGCGTTGACCAGTGTCGCCCTGCTCGGCAAGGGCGACGTGGCGTTCGGCATCTCGCACACCGGCACCACCATGGACTGCATCGACGTGCTCGCCGAGGCGCGGGCGCGGGGCGCGACGACGATCGTGCTCACCAACTTCCCGCGCTCCCCGGTCGCGGAGGTGGCCGACCTGGTCCTCACCACGGCGGCGCGCGAGACCACGTACCGGTCCGGGGCGATGGCCAGTCGGCTCGCCCAGCTGACCGTGGTGGACTGCCTGTTCGTCGGCGTGGCCGCGCGGAACCGGAGCCGTACCCGCCGCAACCTGGAGGCCACCGCGGAGGCGGTCCAGTCGCGCCGCAGTTCCTCGTTGCGTCGCCGCGCCTGACGCGTACCCGCCCCGGGTCCGAGCAGCGTGTCGGCGATCCGCTCGTTCGCGCCGTACCGGACGATCCGGATATATAACGTTAAGATGGACCGGCTCGTGGGCATGACACGGCCAGGCGCCGACGGGGGTACGGCGGCGCAGACGCACATGATGCGGAGGGCTACATGCGGTCACAACGTGCACAGGCGGGGGATCAGGCACCGACCGACGGAACACCCGCGCGGGGCCGGACGGCGCTGCGCGCGGCGGCGACCTGCGGAGTGCTGCTGACCATGACGCTCGGTGCGGCCGGCTGCGCCAAGCCCGGCACCGGCCAGGGGTAGGAACCGAGCCCCGCCGGCGACGGGACCAGCG
>JBAUUM010000716.1:0-3776 GCA_049582705.1 Actinocatenispora sp. | reverse complement strand
GCTACCGGCCGGGGCCGCCGCCGGGCTTCCCTCCGCCGCGGCCCCGGTCCTCGCGGATGCCGTTCGTACTCGGCGGCGTCGCCCTGCTCGTCGTCCTGGCGATCGTGGTCACCGTGGTGGTCGTGGTGAACCGGAACACCGGTGACCCGGTGGTGGACCCGTCCCCGTCGGTGGTGGAGAGCGGCAGCCCCGCCGCCTCCGCGTCGCCCAGCGAGGGCCCGGACGAGAACGGCGTCTACGGCGACAAGATGATCCACGCCGGCACCGGCCTGTACTTCACCATGATCGACTCGTCCGACTGGCAGGCCGGTGTCCCGGAGCACGCGGAGGCCGACGAGTTCGTCGACCCGGTCGGTCAGTACGTGGACCTTGGCTCGGGCAACTACGCGGTGGCCCAGATCGGCGAGGTGCGCGACGACTTCACGTACACCGGCCCCGAGGACCTGGAGTCGGTCAAGACCGACCTGGTGTCGTCGATCCTCAAGAACCACTACTTCGACGGTGCCGAGAAGGACACGAAGGTCCAGGACGAGGCGCTCAGCCAGTACGGGCACAAGTCCTGGCTGTGGGCGTACCACGTGACGTACAGCGGGTCCTCGGAGGCCAGCGGGGAGTCCGTGGTGATCGCCGTGCTGGACGTCGGGGACGGCCGGGCCGCCGCGTTCTGGGGGACCGTGCCGGACGGGCACAACGGCCTGATCACCGACATGACGGACGCGGCGGGCACGCTGAACTTCCGGGCCTGAGCGGGAGCGCCCGGCCGAGACAACACGGCCGGGCCGGCACGGTCCGGGCCGCTGTCGGTCCGGGCGCCCGGCCGGACCGCGTGGGTCCTCCGGGCGTCCGGCACGGCCTCGATCGTGCCGTTGTGCGGGCGAGCCGGCAGGGCTGTCGGAGTGCGTCGTTAGGCTCGTGCCATGCCGACGTTGATCTCCCCGCTGCAGAAGGTGGTGGGCGACAAGACCGCCAAGGCGCTGCACGAGACGCTCGGTCTGGATACCGTGGGCGACCTGCTCTACCACTTTCCGCGCCGCTACGCCGAACGCGGCGAACACACCGATCTGGCCCAGCTGGAGGTCGGTGAGCAGGTCACGGTGATGGCCCAGGTCCAGCGGGTCAACGTCCGACCGATGCGGCAGCGCCGGGGGAAGCTGCTGGAGGTGACCGTCGGGGACGGCCAGCGCACCCTCACCCTCACGTTCTTCAACCAGGCGTGGCGGCAGAACCAGCTGACCATCGGCCGCTGGGGACTGTTCGCCGGCAAGGTGACCGAGTTCCGCGGCAAACGGCAGCTCAACGGTCCCGACTACCACCTGCTCGCGGACCCGGACGGCGCGGAGGACAGCGGCGAGATCGAGGAGTTCCTCGACGCGCTGATCCCGGTGTACCCGGCGGCCCAGGCCATGCCGTCCTGGACCATCGCGCGGTGCGTGCGGGTCGCCCTGGACACCCTGGAGGAGCCGGCCGAGCCGCTGCCGGCAGACCTGCGCCGGACACACAAGCTGATCGACCTGGGCACGGCGTTGCACGACATCCACCGGCCGGACGACCAGCGTGCCCTGAACGTGGCCCGGCACCGGCTGAAGTGGGACGAGGCGTTCGCGTTGCAGCTGACCCTGGTACAGCGCAAGGCGCGGGCGGCGGACTGGCCCGCGGAACGCCGGCCGCTGCGCGACGACGGTCTGCTGACGGCGTTCGACAAGGCGCTGCCGTACGAGCTGACCGACGGGCAGCGGCAGGTCGGCGCCGACATCGCGGTGGACCTGTCCGCGCCGCACCCGATGCACCGGCTGCTGCAGGGCGAGGTCGGCAGCGGCAAGACCGTGTGCGCGGTCCGGGCGATGCTCCAGGTCGTCGACTCCGGCGGGCAGGCGGTCCTGCTCGCGCCGACCGAGGTGCTCGCCGCGCAGCACCACCGTGGTCTCGCCGAACTGCTCGGCCCGCTGGGCCGCGCGGGCGAGTTGGACGGCGCACCGGACGGCACCCGGCTGGCCCTGGTGACCGGCTCGTTGGGCGCGGCGGCCCGACGTACCGCCCTGGCCGAGCTGGCCTCCGGCGCGGCCGGCATCGTGGTCGGCACGCACGCGCTGCTGTACGAGGGGATCGAGTTCCGCGACCTGGGCCTCATCGTCGTGGACGAGCAGCACCGGTTCGGGGTCGAGCAGCGCGATGCGTTGCGCGCCAAGGCACGGCAGCCTCCGCACGTACTGGTGATGACGGCGACGCCGATCCCGCGCACGGTGGCCATGACCGTGTTCGGCGACCTGACCGTCTCGTCGCTGAGCGAGCTGCCCCGGGGCCGGTCCCCGATCGCCAGCCACGTCGTACCCGGACAGCGCGATCGGTGGATGGAACGCACCTGGTCGCGGGTGCGGGAGGAGGTGGCGGCCGGCCACCAGGCGTACGTGGTGTGCCCACGGATCGGTGCCGCCGGGGAGGACGAGTCGGCCGGGGGCGACGAGGACAGCCGACGGCCGCCGCTGGCCGTCGCCGACGTGGCGCCGGAACTGACCGACGGGGCCCTGGCCGGGCTGCGGCTCGGTGTCCTGCACGGCCGGTTGCCCGCCGACGAGAAGGACGCGGTGATGCGCCGGTTCGCCGCGGGCGACCTGGACGTCCTGGTGGCGACCACCGTGGTGGAGGTCGGCGTCGACGTGCCCAACGCGACCGTGATGGTGATCCTGGACGCCGACCGGTTCGGCGTCTCCCAGTTGCACCAGCTGCGTGGCCGGGTCGGCCGGGGCCGGGCCCCGGGCCTGTGCCTGCTGGTCAGCGAGTCCGAGGCGGGCACGCCGGCGCACGAACGGCTGACCGCCGTCGCGTCCACACTGGACGGTTTCCGGCTCGCCGAGCTGGACCTGGAGCAGCGCCGGGAGGGCGATGTGCTGGGGGCGACGCAGTCCGGCCGCCGTTCCAGCCTGCGGCTGCTCTCGCTGCTGCGCGACGCCGAGCTGATCGCCGAGGCGCGCGCGGAGGCCACCACGATCATCGACGACGACCGGGACCTCGAGGCGCACCCGCTGCTCGCGGACACGGTGGCCGCGCTGGTCAGCGAGGACCGGGCCGAGTACCTGGAGAAGGGCTAGGCGGGGTCAGCGCTGCCGCAGCAGCGCCGGATGCGCCGGGTCGTCACAGCGGACCACCAGGTCGGCGGTCAGCCACGGGTCCACCTCGGCGGCGTACCGGTCGAACGCCGGCAGCGTCCACTGCCGGTCCGGGTCGAGCCGGCGGCGCAGTACGGTCGGTGACACGTCCAGGTGGACGGAGAGTTCGGCGGGCAGGCCCTGACCCAGCAGCAGCGCACCGTCCACGGCGAGCACCGCCCCGGGCGCCGCCGTGCGGTACGGGGCCCGGGTCGCCCGGTCGGTGTGGGCGTTCCACAGGCTCGGCAGGTACTGCCGGGAGCCGTCCGGCCCCAGCGGGTCGAGGACCTCCCGGCGCAGCGCCGCGGTGTCCAGCCATGACTCGTAGTACGCGTCCGGGTCGCGCCGTCCGTGTTCGAGCCGCAGCGACGCGGGCCGCAGGAAGTCGCCGGCCGACACCCGCAGCACCGGCCGGCCCAGTACGCGCAGCGGTTCGGTCAGCGCGTCCGCCAGTTCGGCGGGCCGGGCCGGGGCCGGACCGTCCAGCAGGATCCGTACCGGGTGCGGCGTCTGGATCGCCTCGATGTGCTCGACGAGCAGCGCGACAAGGCGTTGCGGGGTCATCGGCTCGGCGCGCATGCCACCATTCTCGCCCGGTGCCGGTGCCGGTGCCGGTGCCGGTGTCGGGACCGG
>JBAUUM010000715.1:0-12428 GCA_049582705.1 Actinocatenispora sp. | reverse complement strand
GCGCCCGTCGGCTCGGGCAGCCGGTCGGCCAGGCCGCGCACGTCGAGCCCGTCGGTCGGCAGCTTCCTCAGCCGGATGTCGCCGTGCCGGTCGACCTCGATCCGGTGGTGCTCGACGGTGAGGTCGCCGCGCTGCAGCGCGCGGTGCAGCGCGTCGGTCAGCTCGGGATGCTCGGCGAGGTGGGCGTGCAGCCGGCTGTCCGTCCGCAGGACGTCGCCCAGATACTCGGCGGAGCCCCGGTGCGTGACCGTGCCGTCCAGCAGGGTGTACCTGCCGCCGGACCCGGTCTCCAGCACCACCAGCCGGTGCCCGGCCCGGTCGAACCCGGCGATCGCCAGCTCTCCCGCGCCGCGATGCGTGTGCGGCGTGTGCCCGGCCACGATGTCCGCCGGGTCGATGCCGTACCGCTCGGCCAGGACCTGACGGCCCGCCGCACGGGTCAGCTCGCCGCGGGCGTCGCGCCGGGTCTGCGGCGTGTCGGCCTCGTCGACCCGCTGCCGCGCACCCTGCAGATCCTGCGACTCGTGGACCGGCCGGTACGTCTCCCGTGGCCCCGCGACCGGCCCGTGCTGCGCGGGTGCGGACGCCCGCAGCGGATCCCGGACGGGCGCACCGGTCTGCTCGTCGTGCAGCTTGAACTTCGGGCCGACCCGGTACGTGCCGGGCGCGTCCCTCTCGTGGTGCAGCCGGAACGGGTGGGCGGAGTCCCGGAACGTGTGCGGCCGGTCGCCCTTGAAGTGCAGGTTGCCGTCGTCGCCGCGGAAGCTGCCCGGTGGGTCGCCGGCGGCATGCGGGAGCCCGTCGCGGTGCTCGAACAGCGCCGGCCCTTCACGCCCCCCGGTCGTGGCCGTCTCGGCGCCGGACGGTTCGAACGTGCGCCAGTGACCGTCGGGTACCTCGGCCCGGCCGTCGTCGTGCGTCCACACCCGGTCGGTCGCGCCGGTGACGGTGCGGCCGGTCGCGTGGGCCAGCGTCGCCGCGGTCGAATGATCACCCCGTGCGCCGTAGCAGGTGACCAGTTTGATCTTCTCGCCCGGTCCGATCCTGATGGTGCCGTCGTCCACCAGCCTGCCGAACTCACGGACGAACTGTTCCTGGGTCAGCCGGTACCCGTCGATGATCACATGGCCGTCGGGAGTCCCCTCCACGGCGATCGTGACGGTGCCGGGCTCCGGCCGGATCGCCTCGGCGCTCCGTGCCCGCGCGGGGTCGTCGGTGAACCGGTAACCGGCCTGCACACGGTGCTCGGCGTGTTCCCGCAGCAGCGCGGTCGCCTGGACGTCCGACGCGTCCACGAGTGAGTGCGAGCTGTCGGCCCAGTGCTGTGCCCCGGAGCCCCAGTGGTCGGGGTGTGGGCCGCCCCGCAGGCTTCCGGGCGTGTAACCGGACCTCTGCCCGCTCTCCGGCTGACCGGTGTGCTGCGCGCCGTGCGGGTCCGTGCCGGGGTGCTGCGTGGCGTACGGGTGTGGGGCGGGGCGGCCGGGGTGCTGCGCGCCCTGGGAACCGGGATGTTGTGCGGCGAACGGGTGCGGGGCGGGACGGCCGGGGTGCTGCGCGGCGCGGGGATCCGTACCCGTGGCGGGGTGCTGCGGACCGGCCGGATGGCCGGGCCGCTCCGACCACGAGGTCGGACCGACGTGTTCCGCGTTCCGTGGGGCGTGCACCCGCAGCAGCGCCGCGCGGTGCCGGTTGGTGAGCTCGTCCAGCGTGCTCGGGTGGGCGCCGCGGTTCCGCGCGTCCCGGTACTCCCTCCCGGCCTCGAACGCCGCGCGGCTCTCCGGGGTGTCGATCCGCACCTTGATCTCGTGCCCGGTCGCCGAGTGCGTCCACCGACCGTGGATCCCGCCGGACCCGTTGTCGCGCCAGCCGTTCGTGACGTGTGCTGGTTCGTACCCGCGGGCGGCGAGGTTCCGGCCGAGTTGCTGGGCGCCCTCCGCGTACCGGTCGGTGGGCAGCTCCACCGAGTAGCGGGGCGTCCCGTCGGTGCCCGCCCGGAACACCCGGCCGCCCGCCTCGTGGGCCGAGCTGGCGAGGTCCGTCTCGTGGGCCGGAGCCGGAGCGACGTCGGCCGGCCGCCCGCCGGTCGGGTCCGACCCGTGCCACGGCGCACCCTGGTGCTGGTCGCCGCCCGGGTGTGCCCCGGTGGCGTGGACCCCGTCGGCGTGGTCACCGGCGGTCGCCAGGAAGTGCTCCGACGGGGCGATCGTCTTGATGCCCCGCCAGTTGGAACCCAGCATCGCCCGCTTGCCGACCCACGTCGCGTCCAGGCCGTGCTCGCCGCCGTACCCCGCCTGTGCGACCTCGAACGGGCTCGGAAAGCCCCGCTCGCCGAACGCGTTCCGCCGCGCCCGGTCCAACACGTCGTCGGCCCCGTCGCGCTGGCGGACCAGACTGTCGAGCGTCGCGCGCGGATCGGAACCGCCGTGCCGGGCCAGGATCTCGTCGATCCCGTCGGCCGGGTGCGCGCGGCCGTCGCCGAGGGCGTGCTGTAGCTGGGAGATGTCACTGTCCAGCAGGTTGCGCTCCGCGCGGAGCCGGCTCAGACAGCCCTCGGCGTGGTGCGGGCTGGGAGCCCAGTCGTAGCCGGCACGGGCCCAGGCGTAGCCGCCGACGGTCATCGCGGCGTGCACCTCGATGTGCGCGACGCCGGAGTCCGCGAGCCAACCCTCCATGTGCTCGTGCCAGGCCTTCGCGAAACCGTGCCCGTGCAGATGTTCGGAGAGCTTCAGGTAGTGGAAGTGGGCGATGACGGTGCCGTCCCGCTCCCGGGAGAATTCCCAGGTGGTGTGCCCGCCGGAACCGTACTCGGGGTGCCTGATGTCGAACTTGACCGTGACGTGGCCGGGGCCGACGTGGACCGAGCTGAGGTCCGCGCGCAGCCCGCCGTACTGCCGGTCGGAGAGTTCGCGACCGACGGCCTCCTCGATGTGCGACTGCCAGGCCGACGCCTCCCCTTCGGTACGGGGGATCAGGTCACGAATGCTCGGCCGGCCGTCGCCCTCGGCCCAGTCCGGGGCGTCGTGGTGCGGCGCAGTGAGGTCGTGTCCCGGCTGGTCGTGCGCCGGAGCTTCGTGGACCGGCTGGTCCATTCTCGGTGTTACGAGCCGCTCGGCCGGGTAACCGGCCGAGGTCAGCTCGTGGTCGATCTCGAGTATTTCCTGCCGGATCGACAACCGGTCGAACTGGTTCGCCCGCTCGAAGTCCAGTACCAGGTCTTGTCGCTCGGCGAGCCGGGCACCGACGACCGGATCGGGCCTCGGCGCCGAGTGCCGGGGTGCCCCGGTCGGTTGACCGCCGTGCGGAGCCCCGGGGTGCCCGCCGTGTGAGGGAGCCCCGGGATGTCCTCCCTGTGGGCCGAACGCGGGGCGGTCGAAACCGCCGTGCTGTGGGGCACCGGGGTGACCGGGCTGGACCGGTCGCGCCTCGGGTGGGGCGCCGTACCGGCCGCCCTCCTCTGGCACGAACCAGCGTGGATCGTGGGCGGGTGGTCGCGCCGCCTCGCCTGGTCGCGTCTCGGGAAGTCCGCCGAACTGGGGCCGCTCGTGCGGTGCGTCCCACTGCCCGTACCGGCCCGGCTCCGGCATGCGGCCGGCATCGCCCGGATGGGTGCCGGGCGACGGCTCGGCATGGCCTCGACCGAACAGGCCGCTCAGTCTCGACAGGGCACGCCGCAGGGCCCCGGGTCGGCTCTCGCCTCCGGGCTCACCCGCGGAGTGGTCGCCGCCTATTCGCCGGAAGAGGTTTCGGTCAGCGTTGTCCTCCGTACGACCGGACTGGGATCGGTCCGTTCCAGCAGCAGGGTGGTCCGACCCTCCCGTCGATCCCTCGGACTCGGAAACTCCAGCGCGAGCACCGTCGCGGTGTGGCCCGTCGCCTCGTCCCGCAGAGTCATTCCCTTCAGGACCTCGCCCTCCAGGACCTTCCCCGACGCCAGCAGGCCGCCCCTCTGTGGAAGGTCGAAGACCTCCTCGATCCAGAACCTGACCGCCGTCATGGCTACCGAACCTTCCCCTGAACTTGGCCAGCGCTGGGTCCTCGCTGGCGTACGCCTCTTCCTCAAGGACCTTGAGGCTCTCGGTGCCAAGGTCCCGGCCGGCCCGCAACTGCTCGACGTGTGTGTACTCGTGGGCAATGGTCGCTGCGAGCGTCTCATGGTCGGCGAAGCTCGCCGGGCCGAGCCGGATTTCCCGACCGCCCATCTCTGGCGGCGTGCAGGCACAGGCTCCCTGGAAATCCAGGTACCGGATCTGCTCGGCGTCCTCCACGAGATGGACGTCGACGCCCGTGAGATCGATGTCCATGAGGGCCGCGACGTCCTGCACGACCTCGTGGGTGCGCGGCACGTCGCTGCCGTTGTCGAAGACGTCCTGGTTCGTGCGCGCCGAGTCCCGGGAGTAGAGGTTGTCGTGGTCGTGGGGGTGTTCCCCGCCCGGAGCCGGCTGCTGGTTGCCGTCGTCCCGGGCCGACGGTTCCTCTCCTCGCTGAGCGTGGCCGGACTCCCGCGTGCCGGCATACTCGGTCGGGTGGTCGCCGACCCTGGCCGTGGGGTGGCCCTGGTCGAGACCTTCCGGCCGCCACGCGTCCGGCATCTCGGGGGCGATGTCGTGCGGGGTCTCCCGGCCATCCGGTGAGATCCGCCGGAACGGACCCTCACCTGATGGACGTGCCTGGTGGGCCTCGGGCGCGTGGGGCTGATGGCCGATCGCCGTGAAATTGCCGTCCCGGGAGATCTCCAGCGGTCTATCCGCGGCGATGACGTCGGTGTTCAGTTCGTGCGCCAGCTCGTGTGCGAGGCCACCGGGCCACGGCTGGCCGCCGAGTCCGCCCTCGCAGGTGAGCAGCAGTACCGGTTCGCCCTCGTGCCAGCCGGATTCCCGGATGTACTGGGCGAGTTCGCGGGCGTGGATCGACAGCGCGGTCGTGCCGCCGTCCGGGTGCGGCACCGGCATCTCGACGTGGTGCCCGCGGTCCGGCGAGTGCCCGACCACGGTGAACGCGTCCGGGTGTCGCGGCAGCCGGGAGGCGTAGTCGCCGAGGTTTCCGTCCCGGCTCGGGATGACCAGGCGACGCGGCCCGGCGCCCGCGTCGTTCTCCGCCTTGAGGCCGGGCAGGTCGAGGTCACGCCGGATCAACCGGATGTGGTCCGGGGTGACCTTGAGCGCGTGCTGGGCATGCTCACAGCTGTTGCACGGTCGGCGGTAGGCGCCGTGCTCGTCGCCGCCGATCTGGTGCGCGGTGATGTCCGAGTGCGTCAGGTGCTCGGCCACGTAGGCGTGGCGGCCCATGTCGGTCGGGTGCACCGCCGGGTCGGCGACCAGCACGTCGTGCAACGGCCCGAGGTGTTCCCGCTGCACGGCGGGATCGTCGTAGTGTTCACGCCCGCCGGGCGGCAGCTCGTCGTAGGCCCGATCGTAGTGGTGCGCGCGGTCCGACAGCACCGGAACCTCGGCGCACTTACGGTGGCCGGCACCCTTCTTGTAGTGCTCCGCTACCTTCTGGTGATCGCCCTGGCGCGGCTTGTCCCATCCCTCGTTCGGGCGGTCCAACGCACGATCCAGTTGGGGCCGGGTGATCTCGTGTTTGAAAGCATGATTCCAGTGCGGCGTGATCGTGCGGTCGAAGGTCTTCTGGAGACGCTCGGCCTCCGCCCGTTGTGCCTCGAGATCCGCCCGCGCCGACGGATCGGTCTCGTGCTCGATGCGCTCGTTGAGTACAGCAAGGTCGGTCTCGAAACCCTTGGCGATGAGTCGATCGCGCAGCGAGGCATACTGGGCCGTCATCCGCTGGAACTTCTTCGGACTGCTGACACCTTCCGCGTCCCCGCCGTAACGCTCATTGAGGACCCGCGCGCCGTGGTCGTACGCGACATCGACCAGCTTGTGCGGTGTGACCTCGCCCAACCGGACGCTGGTGTGGAACCGCAGGGCTCCGTTGGGGGCCAACTCGCCCGACGCCATCGACGGCATCAGGTTCTCGCTGCTCGGATGCTCGGCGAAGTGCCGTAGATCCGCGTAGAGCACGTCCTCGGCGAACTTCGCCGTCTTCCTCCGCAACTCCTCCTGGTGCAGGGGATCGTCCGGCGACCGCCCGGGCTCCGGCGGCTCGCTCCGACCGTACGCGACGCCTTCGTCGACGGCGTCGCTGCGCTGGTCCAGCGGCTCGCCGTAGTCGACCTCGTCGGTACGGGCGGGCTCCGTGTGCGGCGGCTCCTCGGGGTGACCCGCGTCGGACGGTCGTTCGCCATGATCCTCGGCCGGAGCGCGCTCTTCCTCCCGGGCGGCGCGGTCTCCGGCCTCGACCTCTCGGGCGTCGCGCTCCGTACCGGTCCGCTCGGTGTGCGGCTGTTCGGTGCGTTCCCGCTCCGGCACGGCGGCCTCGTCCCGAACGTGTTCGCCGCGCTGCCCCGCCGTTTCGCTGCGCTCGGCCGCAGCCTGCTCGCGCAGTTCGCGCACGCGGGCGTCGATCTCCTCCTGGCTCTTCGGCCGGCGCGGATCCTCTCCCGAGCCGTGCGGGTCGGGTTCGGTGAACTCGTCCCGGACCAGGTCCTTCAGCCGGGTGCGTTCCGCTGTGCCCGGCGTTTCCCTCCGCACGATCGCGTCGACCCGCTCGGGGGTGAGACGGAGTGGCTCGCCGTATCCGGCGCCCCGGTCACCGATGACTCGGTCCAGGAACTGTGCGTCCGAGGTACCCGGTCGGTCCACGGGTGTCGTCTCGTGGTCGCCGAGCCGGATCGGCCGGGCGTCGTCGGGTGGCACCGGAGTCTCGGACTCCCGCCCGGAAGCCTCGTGCTGCCCGTCGTGGTGGTCGACGCCTGAGCCGTGCTCCGGTGAACCGGGAGCGGCGTCGTCGCGTGGTGACCCCGGCACGTCGTGTTCACCGGGTGTCGCGTCGTGGGCGCCCCGCTCTCCGGGTCCGGCCGGATCCACCCGGTGCGAGGCCGGGGCCTCGTCCGCGGCGTGGTCCTGACCGGTCCGATCGGTCGCGTGCTGCTGATCGGCCCGTTCCGGCCGCGCCGGATCGTGTGCCGAGGAAGCCTCCTGGCCACCATGCTCCGGACCGGCGTCGTGCCGTGCCTCCGTGGGGCGGTCCGACGCGGTGTGATCGGTCGCGGTGTGGTCGGTCGACCGGCTCTGGTCGTGCCCGGGACGGGCAGGTTCGCCGTGCTCGGGAGTGCCGTGCTGGACCTGCCCGTCGTGGGGCTGGGCGCTTTCGTGGCCGGCCTCGCCGGCGGCGACCGGATCATGTGCGGCGGGCCGGTGTGCGGTCGGCCCCGCGTCGGCCCGGTGCTCGCTCGGGTGCGCCTCTGCCGGATGTGTCTGGCCACGCTCCTCGGTGGCCGGCCGACCGTCGCCGCCGCTCCCGTGGTCCGCCAGCGGTGACGTGTCTCCGGTCGTCCCGTGCTCGGCGGGCGTGCCTGCTTCGGCTGGTGTGCCGCCGTGCTCGCCCGGAGTGGTGGGCTCGTGGTCATGAGGCCCGCCACCGTCCGGTCCACCGGCGGACCGGTCGGCGCCACCTCGCTGCGACGGCACCCGCTGGCCGGACTCGCCCTGCCGGCCGCCGCCCGTGTTCGTGCCGCTCCCGCGGCCGGCGCCGGATCTGCCGCTGTCACCGGCGGTGGTGGAGGAGTTGGCTCTGCCGCTGGTGGTTCCGCCATCCGGCACTACGTGGTCGGCGGTCGCACCGTGACTGCCGGCCTCGGCACCGTGGCCGAGGCCGCCGTTCCAGTCGTGGCGCATGCCGCCCGCGCCGCCCATCACGCCGTACGAGGCGGCCTTGCCGAGCTCGGTCCCCCAGTCGACTTCGAGCTGCATGCCCTCGTGACCGGACGCGATCGTGTTGTTCCAGGCCTCCTTGAGCCCGCCGACCGCCGCCGTGCCACCGACCATCGATCCGGTCTCGACCACGACCTTGGACGCACTGTTGGCGAATGACTCACCGAACGCGTGACTCGCCGCCGAGGTGCCGAAGTGCGCGATCGGCGTGCCCAGTGCGCCGGTCGCGAAGCTGGACACCGTCTCGATGCCGAGTTCCTTGACGCTGAACTCCGGTGAGTGTCCCTCGACCGCCTCGACGCCCTTGATGGCCAGGTCGGAGCCGACGCTGAAGCCGGCGAACATCGCGCCACGCTTCGCCGCGCTCTTGAGGAAGTCCTTGGCGGCGGTACTGGCGGCCCGCTCGGCGGCCTTTTCACCGGCCTGGCGGGCCGCCTTCGCGGCGACCTTCTCGGCCGCCCTGGTGCCGGCCTTCTCCGCCGCCTCGCGCGCCGACTTGGCGGCAAGCTCCTTGGCCGCCTGGCGTGCGGCCCTCTTGGCGGCCTTCTTCGCCGCGCCTTCGCCGACCTTCTCCGCGAACTTCTTGCCGACCTGTTCCGCCGCTGCCCTGGCTGCGTCCTTGGTCGCGGTTTTCGCCGCTGTCTCGGCGATCTCACGGCCGGCCTTGTCGGCAAGTTGGTTGCGCACCTCGTGGTACGCGGCCTTGCGCGCGGCGCGGGTCGCCGCCTTCTCCCCAACCTCCCGGGCCGCCTTGCGGGCGGCCTTCTGGGCGGCGGTCTTCGCCGCCTTCTCGGTCACCTTCTCGGCGAACTTCTCCGCCATCTTCTTGGCGAAGGTCTTGGCCTCCTGCTCGGCGATCTTCTCCAGCGCCTCCTCGCTGCCTTTGATGATCCCGGCGCGGCACACGGCATACGCGGCGGCGCCACCAAGGGAGGAGAGCCCGAAGGTCTCGATGATCGTCATGATCACCGCGTACAGGGCCATCGCCAACGTGAACAGGTCGACCAGCGCGAGGTACTTCGTGGTCTCGATCGTGATGCCGGTGATCTGCGCCATCTCTTGCAGGCTGGAGTGCTGCTCGATCAGGCCGCCGATGTTCTCCTGGTAGGCGCTCCACTCGGCCTGGAACTGCTCCGCGGTCTGGCCCGCCGACAGGTTGGTGAAGATGTCGTCGGCGAGGTTCGCGATGTCCTGCTGGTGGTCCGACAGCGCTTTGGCGGAGTCGCCCCAGGAGTCGGCGAGCGCGTAGAGCTTGTCCTCGTTACCGGTCGGAATGTCGACCAGGAACGACAGCACCTTGCCCAGGCAACCCGGCAGCCATTCCTCGAACTCGTGGAAGCAGTCGAGGATCTCCTTGAACGGTGGCGACTCAGCGAGACTCACCGATGGTCTCCTTGCCGAGAGATCCGTCGAGCCGACTCGGGCTCAGCACCGACTCAGGCCCAGGCACCGGCCCGGACCTGATCCCTGCGCGGAGCGGGCATTCAGTCACCTGCCGCGTTCTGGATGTCGGTCCTGCTGCCGGCGTCGGTCATCAGCGCCGACGAGGCGGCTTCGGTGACGGCGCGGCCGGTGCGATCCAGGTCGTCCGGCAGGTCGGCGGACGCCTTGCGGGCGTCGGCGCCGGCACCCTTGGTGCCGTCGCCGTAGTTCTTGGTGAACTCCTCGCCGTGCTTGTCGTCGCCCCACGCGTCCGGGCCCTCGTTCGCGGTGATGTCGCCGTGGATGGACTGCAGCTTCGTCCGGAGCTGCGCCGCGGCATTCTTCAGCTGACCGGACCGACTGAGTACGGCGCCGGCGTCCTTCAGCTCGAAAAAGTCACCCATCGTCCTCGTCCTCCTCCAGCACCTTGGCCAGGTCCGCGTCGTGGGTACGGCTCAGCTTCCGGATGTTCATGCCACCGGCCCGCTCCGGGCGCAGGTCGCTGGGAACGGCGGCGTCCATCAGCTCCTGTGTCTGCTTGAGCGCGTCGTCGGTCGCCTGGCGCACGGTGGCGACGATCTGGGTGCTCAGCTTCTTGGAGTTGGGCTGCCGGTAGATCCTCGGATCCAGCTCCAGCTCCATCAGCTGACCACGCGGGCCCACCACGGCCTTGATCAACCGGTCCTCGGACCACGCGGTCCCGGTGATCTGCATCAGCTTGCGCTGGGTCTCCTTCATGCCCTTCATGGCGTTCTGGAGCTCCAGCGCCGCGGACTGGAGGCCAGCGAAGTTGGGCCGTTCCGGCCGTTCCATCCGCCACCGCCTTCCGATCGCCCCCGGGCCCGTGCCTCCGGGCGCACCTTCGCAGTCGGCGCGTCGTCGGCACAGCGTCCCTCTGACGGTACCCGAGCGGGGCAAGCACGCCGATACGCGCACCAATCGCGGTGTCGCACGCTGGTTAGACTTGCCCGGCGGAGAGGAGGCGACGATGGCCGACAAGAATCCCTGGCTGTACTGGCGACCACCAACCGAGTACGCCGAGGTAGAGCCGGTCATGGAGTGGGACGGCTACCACTTCCCCGGCATCGTGGCGCGGATGGACGCCGCCACCGGTCCTCAGCTCTACCCGGGTCAGGAGCGGATCACCGACGCCGAGGAGCGCGACCGTCTTGTCGCCTACTTGACCGGCGCCCCCGTCCTGCACAACAACAGGTTCGAGCTGAGCATCAATCTGTTCCACGTCGATGCCGGCCCGGTCATTCCCAGCATCTTCTACACCGACGGGTCCTGGATCTGGGGACGCGACATCGCGCACCACCTCATGCACGATCACCTCGGCCCCAAGCCGGAGTTCTACCAGCACATCAAGGCCAACGGCTACCAACTCCCGGAGCTGACGGACGAGGAGATCGACCGAGCACGCCAGGCCCTCTACGCCAGCGGGCGGGAGGAAGAGCGTCGACGCGGCGAGTACGAGCGGAAGCGCTACCTGGAGGACACGCCGCCCTACCTGGTGCGCGGCGAGGCGTCCAACGAGCCACCCACGATCCCCGAGGACCCGGACAAGTTCGACCAGGTCATACCCCCGGACAACCGGTTCACCATCGAAACCCAATGGTCACTTGAGCACTGGCACCCCGGCCGCGATGCCAGCGCCCGCATCGATCCCTGGCTGGACAAGGTCGAGAGGGAGACCGGCCTTGTCGCGCATGCCGCCGCCCGCGCCATCCTGCACGAGTTCGGGCTGCTCGACCTCGTACCGGAGAAGAACTGGGGAGAGATCGCGATCTTCCCGGTGAACTTCCTCCCGCTGGAGAACGTCAACCTCCACCCGCACACCCTGCGCAACTACCTGGCCTTCGGTAACAGCCTCGGCGGCCACCCCGTGTTCCCCGTCGCCCACACCATCGGCGACTATCCCGGGCAGCCGCACGTCGTCGCCGCGGACGACCTCGGTCGTGTCTTCCTGCTGCACGAGACCGGCGAGAGCTTCCTCGGCGAGAACATCGACGCGGCCCTCGAGGTCCTCACCCACGGCCTCGAACCGCCACTGGTGCAACGCGGCGGCACCTGGACGCCCCGCACCGACCTGCCGAACCCGGCCGACGAGTGGCACGAGGACGACGACGAGCAGGACAGCGATGACTGAGCCCAGCTGGCGCCCGCCGGGCTCCCAGTACCTCGCGCAGATCCGGGAGTTCGGTCCGCCGATGCTGCGGATGCGGTACCGCAGTGGTGTCGTCATCGACGCCCAGGGGTTCCCGCAGTGGGACCTGCTGGCCCGGGCGACTGTCCAGTTGCCGGACGCGGACACCGCATTGACCTACGACGAGCTGCGGGTGCTGGACGTACTGACCGCGAACGAGGTCATGATGCGCACCGGCGATCCGCTGTGGGAGTTCACCCGGCACGACCACGCTGCGCTCACCCCGCCGGGGTGGACCTGGGCGCACCTGCGCGGCGCCCGCGCGGTCGCGTTGGTGCCGGTCGAGGCGTACAACGCGTTCCGGCACCCCGGTGGCCTCTCGGTCCTGTCGTTCAACCGCCGGCGGTACGGCATCGCCCTGGGCCAACACCGGTCGGTACCGCGGGAGAGCGTGTCGAGGCTCACCGCGGAGCTGGTGGAGCGGATGGAGGAGAAGTTCGGCTTCCGGTTCCCGGACGGGTACCGCGAGTTCCTCGCCGACACCAACGGCGCGTGCCCGACCACGCCGGGGATCCACCCGGACTTCGGCTTCGTCACCGACCTGCCGTTCTTCGGGGTGAACCGACCCGATCCGCACCAGGACGTCATCTACGCCAACGGCTGGTTCGGTGACCGCCTCACCAGCGATTTCTTCGCCGTCGGGTACGTGCAGGGCGGCCTGTTGACGGTGCGGGTCCGCGGCACGGACCTCGGCTCGGTCTGGTACTGGGACAACGACGATCCGCGCGACGACGACCGCCACGACGCGGAGTACGTCTGCCAGCACCTGCTCTACCGGGTCGCGGACAGCTTCGGCGACTTCTGGGCGCAGCTGTCGGCGGCACCGGACCGCATGGTCGCCCGGGTACGGGAGGCGGCCACGGGTGGCGCGGCGCGTTCGGTGTTCACCGAGCAGATGGGCGCGTCGCTGTCGCAGGACCGGCGCCCGCCACAGGACGGGCCACGCTGAGCGCTGGGCCCGTGTCCCGGCGTGTGGTGGCCGGCCCAACGGCCGTCGCCGCGTGCGCCGGAGCGGCGTGTCACCGGAC
>JBAUUM010000714.1:0-5320 GCA_049582705.1 Actinocatenispora sp. | reverse complement strand
GCGTCGACGGTGGCGAACACGGCGGCGCGGTCGGTGGGCTCGCCGGACCGCGCCGGCGCGTCGGGTCCGGCGTCCGGGTCGCCGTCGGGTGCGAGGTCGGGGGCGAGGTCGTCGGGACCGGGTCCGTCGGGCAGCGTGGGCGGTTCGTGCCGGGTGAAGGCGACCAGCCCGGAGTCCACGTTGGGTACCGGCCAGAAGACCGACCGGGGTACCGACCCGGCGGCGCGGGCGGCCGCGTACCAGGCGAGTTTGGCGCTGGGCACGCCGTACACCCGGGAGCCGGGTCCGGCGGTGAGCCGGTCGGCGACCTCGGCCTGGACCATGATCAGTCCGTGCCGCAGCGAGGGCAGCGTCTCCAGCAGGTGCAGCAGGACCGGCACGGCCACGTTGTACGGCAGGTTCGCGACGAGCGCGGTGGGCGGCTCGACGAAGTCCGCGGCGGTGACCCGCAGCGCGTCGGCGGCCAGTACGGTCAGCCGGTCGGCGAGTTCCGGGACGCGCGCGGCGACGGTACCGGGCAGCGCGGCGGCGAGGGCACCGTCGAGTTCGACGGCGATCAGCCGGCGCACCGACGGCAACAGCGCCAGGGTCAGCGAGCCGAGGCCGGGGCCGACCTCGATGACGACGTCGTCGGGCCGCAGCGTGGCGGTGCGGGCGATCCGGCGGACCGTGTTCGGGTCGATCACGAAGTTCTGGCCGAGCATCTTGGTCGGCGCGACGCCCAGTTGGGTGGCGAGGGCCCGCACGTCAGCGGGCCCCAGCAGCCCTCCGGTCGTCACAGGTGCGCCCCGCACACCGGCCACTGGTCCTTGCCGGACCGCTTGTACAGCTGGATCGCCCGGTACGTCTGTTCGCGCGGGGTGGCCTCGGAGGGCAGGCCGACGCCGCCCATCCGCTGCCAGGTGTCGGCGCTGAACTGGTACAGGCCCATGTACATGCCGTTGGACGAGACGGACTGCGGGTTGCCGCCGGACTCGCACTGGGCGAGCCCGTCCCAGTTGAGGCCGGTGTCGTCGGGCGGGTAGGGCGTGGTGCCCTTGGCCACGACCTCCGGCTTGGTGGCGGTGATCTGCTTGCTGGACAACACCTTGCGCTGATACTGCTTTCCGTCGCGGTAGATGTACATGACGTGTTCCTGACGTTTGCCGTCGCGCCCGGAGTCGACGACGCCCTGCTGGTCGAGCATCCAGTCGTCGCGTTTCTCGGTCTTCTTGGGCGCCGGAACGCGGACCGTCTCGGTGACCGTTTTGCGAGTGACACGGAACACCGAGACGCTCGTCACACCGGCCAGGGTATGGCCCGCCACGGGGTCCGTCTCGGCGTTCGCGGCCAGCCGCAGGTGCTTGTCCGCGATCAGTTCCCGCACCGTCGCGGCATAGGTCGTGTAGCTCGTCCGGTGCCCACTGACAACGACCGACACGTGCTTGCGGGTGCGCACCGTGACCTGCGCGCCGGACCGCGGGATCGTGCCGCCGTCGGACCCGTCCACCTGTGTCGGCGTGTGCGTCAGGTGCAGCTTCGCGAGCAACCCGGGCACGGTACGGACCGTCAGCCACGGGTTGGTGTGCCGGCCGTCCACGGTCAGCGCAACGCGCCGACCTCGGCCGATGACCACCTTGCTGCCCGGCGTGGCGGTGCGGCCGGGCCGCACGTCGTCATGCGGACCCAGCCTCAGACCCGCCTGCCGCAGCAGCGCGCCCACGGTGCCCGCGTAGCTGCGCAGGTGCCGCGCGGCGCCGTCATCCACGATCGTGACCTGCTGGGTGCGGAACAGGAAGAACCCCCCGGCGCCCAGGACTGCGATGATCGCGACGATCTGGACGCCCAGGGCCGCGTACGGTTTCCAGGCGTATCGCGCCGTCGAAGCTCGGCGGGGTCGGTATGCCGTACTCACGAATCCGGGATCGTACGAACTTCGGCGCGCTCGCGCTGCCCCGGGTCACGCCCATGTGCCGAAGACCGCATCGGCGTTGTCGGACAGCGTCGCGCACAGTCGCTCAACAGGTAGACCCTTCGTCTCAGCCAGCGCACGGACCGTGAGCGGCACCAGGTACGGCGCGTTCGGCCGGCCCCGGTACGGCATCGGGGTCAGGAACGGCGCGTCGGTCTCGACCAGCATCAGTTCGGCCGGCAGCACGGCGGCGGCGTCGCGCAGCTGCTGCGCGTTGCGGAACGTCACGTTGCCGGCGAAGCTGACGTACCAGCCGTGCTCCGCGCAGCGTTGCGCCATCTCGGCGTCACCGGAGAAGCAGTGGAAGACGACCGTGTCGGGCGCGCCCTCCGACTCCAGCACCCGGAAGATGTCGGCGTGCGCGTCCCGGTCGTGGATCATCAGCGCCTTGCCGCGCGACTTCGCGATCTGGATGTGCGCACGGAACGACCGCTCCTGCGTGTCGCGGCCCTCCGGCCCGGTGCGGAAGTGGTCCAGGCCCGTCTCACCGACCGCGCGTACCCGGGGCTGCGCGGCCAGTTCGTCGATGGCCGCGAGGGCGTCGTCGAGGTCCGGCATCCGCGCCGCGTCGTTCGGGTGTACCGCCACCGCGGCGAGTACCGCGGGGATCGTGGCCGCCAGCCGGGCCGCGCCCCGCGACGACGGCACGTCGCAGCCGACCTCGACGATCCGGTCCACGCCGACCGCCCGCGCCGCCTCGACCACCGCGGTCGGGTCCGGGTCCTGCAGGTACAGGTGGGTGTGCGCGTCCGCGACCGGCAGCGGCAACGGCTCCGGCGCGGGCGGCGGATCGCCGCGCCGGCCGTGCTTGTCAGCGGCCATGGCGGCCACGCGTCCTGGATGTCAGCATGTCCGCACCAGGATCACACAGCGCGGCCGCGAGCCCCGCAGCGCCCGCCGCTCCCCTGTAGCGACACGCTCCCGCGCTCTCGTGCGTGCCGCGCCACCGTACGCGCCGCGCCGCCGTGTGTGCCGCGCCGCCGTGTGTGCCGCGCCGCCGTGCGCGCCGTTCCTTCTGTGCAGTGACACGCCGAACGAATCGGCGAGCCGCTGCACAGTTCGGAGTGGCCACTCGTTCCATGCAGCGACACGCCGCGTGAATCGGCAAGCCGCTGCACAGTACGACGGGCGGCGGCGCACGCACCCCGGCGCGTTGCCGCACGCACCGCGGCGCGTTGCCGCGCGCACCCCGGCGCGTTGCGGCGCTGAGGCCCGCGGGTCAGCCCTGATCCTCCAGCCGGGCGAGTTCCTCGTCCACGATCGACGCGTCGAGCTTGCGGAACACCGGGGTCGGCTTCGCCAGCTCGGTGCCCGGCACCAGCGGCGCCGACTGCCAGGCAGGTACGGCCGAGTAGTCGCCGGTGATCACCGGGTAGCTCGGGCCGCCGTCGAGGTCGTCCACCTCGCGGATCTCCGGCATCGGGGCCACCGTTCCGGTGCCGCCCAGCAGCTCGTGGATCTGCTGCGCCGAGTGCGGCAGGAACGGGCTGAGCAGCATGTTGCAGTCGTTGACGACCTGCAGCGCCGTGTGCAGCACGGTGCCCTGGCGTTCCGGGTCGTCGCCGAGCTTCCACGGCGCCGACTCGGAGATGTACTTGTTGGCCTCGCCGACGACCCGCATCGCCTCGGTGATGGCTGCCTTCTGCCGGTGCTGGCCGATCAGATCGCCGACGGTGCCGAACGCGGTCTCCGCGGTGGCGCGCAGGGCCCGGTCCGCGTCGGTCAGCTCGCCGGGCTGCGGTACCGCACCGAAGTTCTTCGCCGCCATCGACACCGACCGGTTGACCAGGTTGCCCCAGCCGGCGACGAGTTCGTCGTTGTTGCGGCGCAGGAACTCCGACCAGGTGAAGTCCGTGTCGTGCGTCTCCGGTCCGGCGACCGCGATGAAGTAGCGCAGCGCGTCGGGCGCGTAGCGCTCCATGAAGTCGCGCACGTAGATGACGACCCGGCGGGACGAGGAGAACTTGCGCCCCTCCATGGTCAGGAACTCCGACGAGACCACCTCGGTGGGCAGCTTCAGCTCGCCGAACCGGCCCGGCTCGCCGCCCTTGGTGCCGAGCCCGTCGTACGCGAGCAGCTCCGCCGGCCAGATCTGCGAGTGGAACGTGATGTTGTCCTTGCCCATGAAGTAGTACTGCCGGGCGGCCGGGTCGGACCACCACGCCTTCCACGCCTCCGGGTCGCCGCCGCGGCGGGCCCACTCGACCGACGCCGACAGGTATCCGATCACCGCGTCGAACCAGACGTACATGCGCTTGGTCGGGTTCTCCTCCCAGCCGGGCAGCGGGACGGGGATCCCCCAGTCGATGTCGCGGGTCATCGCCCGCGGGCGCAGGTCGTCGAGCAGGTTCAGGCTGAATTTGAGCACGTTCGGCCGCCAGCCCTGCCGGCTGCGCAGCCAGTCACCCAGGGCGTCGGTCAGGGCCGGCAGGTCGAGGAAGAAGTGCTCGGACTCGACGAACTTCGGCTTCTCCCCGTTGACCCGGGAGCGCGGGTTGATCAGGTCGGTCGGGTCGAGCTGGTTGCCGCAGTTGTCGCACTGGTCGCCGCGGGCCCCGTCGTACCCGCAGATCGGGCAGGTGCCCTCGATGTACCGGTCGGGCAGGGTGCGGCCGGTGGACGGGGAGATCGCCCCGGAGGTGGTCTTCTCGATCAGGTACCCGTTGCGGTGCACGGTGCGGAACATCTCCTGCACCACGGCGTGATGGTTGCGGGTCGTGGTGCGGGTGAACAGGTCGTAGCTGAGGCCGAGGTTCGCCAGGTCCTCGACGATGACCCGGTTGTACCGGTCGGCCAGCTCGCGCGCGGTGACGTTCTCCTGCTCGGCCTGCACCAGGATCGGCGTGCCGTGCTCGTCCGTGCCGGACACCATCAGTACGTCGTGACCGGCCATCCGCATGTACCGGCTGAAGACATCGGAGGGCACCCCGAAACCGGAAACATGGCCGATGTGTCGCGGGCCGTTCGCATACGGCCAGGCGACTGCTGTCAAGACGTTACTCATGCTGATCAGCCTATCGACCCCGCTCGGGGCGCCTCCACGGGATTGTCGTGCCGGCCGGGTCGTACGGACCGGGGCGGCGCCCGGCCCGGATGAGTCGGAGCCCCCGGTGCCGGACGGGTCGATGACCGCTGCCACACCCGCGTCGTCTGCCGCGCCGGGCCGGTGACGTGCCGGTTCGCCGCGTGTCGACCGGTGTGGCGTACCCCACGACGAGGTCCGGTAGGTGTGGAATGGACGGGTGACCGCTGCAGAGACCGACCGTTCGGACGAGGCGACCACGGCGCCCACCAGGGTGTCGGATCAGCTGGGCACCTGGCCCGATCTGGAGTCCGCGACGACGGAGCCACCCGCCGGTGGCGCCGCGC
>JBAUUM010000713.1:0-40630 GCA_049582705.1 Actinocatenispora sp. | reverse complement strand
AGCGCCCGGTTGCCCGGCCTTCGCCTCGCGCAGCGCCGGCACGGCGTACAGTTCGGCGACCAGTACCAGCACCAGCACCAGCACCAGCAGGCCGCCAGGCGGCGAGAACGGCAGGTGACCGCGATGCGGCGTCCCCGAGGCACGCCGGCCACCCCGGACGAGGGTGCGACGGCCGGGCGGGCGGCGATCACCGATGCGGACCGGGCGGCGGTCCGGGTCCTGTGGGA
Organism: Actinocatenispora sp.; assembly: GCA_049582705.1. Lineage (GTDB taxonomy): Bacteria > Actinomycetota > Actinomycetes > Mycobacteriales > Micromonosporaceae > Actinocatenispora. The sequence goes on along the minus strand of JBAUUM010000713.1, from coordinate 40,403 downwards.
ATACCACCAGGTCCGCGCGGAGCTGTGCCCGGCCGACGCGGCCATCGCGTTCGGCTGCCACGACATCGGCGTCGCGGAGCACGCCGCGGCGCTGTACCGCTCCGGGCTCTGCCGGGTGATCGTGTTCTCCGGTGCGGACAACCCCGTCCGCGCCGAGCTGTTTCCGCGCGGCGAGGCCGTCGCCTTCCGGGACCGGGCCGTGGCATGCGGAGTGCCGGTGTCCGCGACGCTGGTGGAGCCGGCGGCGACCAACACCGGCGCCAACATCACGCTGTCCCGGCGGGTACTCGACGACGCCGGGATCGCGGTGCGCACCGTGCTGCTGGTCTGCATGCCGTACATGCAGCGGCGGGTCTACGCGACCTGCCGGCGGCTGTGGCCCGAGGTGGAGCCGGTCTGCGCGTCCACGGAACTGCCTTACGAGGAGTACGTGCGGAGCATCGGCGACGAGTACCTGGTCGTGGACCATCTCGTCGGCGACCTGCAGCGGCTGGTGCGCTACCCGGACCTCGGATACGCGATCCCGCAACGGATCCCGGCCGAGGTTGACACCGCGTACCGGCAGCTCGTCGGGGCCGGATTCACCCGGCGGATGCTCGCCACCTGACCGGACCGTCGGTCAGTCGGGCGGCGGGACCGGACTGGTGCCGGGTGGCAGGGTGCCCGCCGCCTCGGCCTGCCGGAGATAGTCGAGCAGCACGGTGCGCAGCGCCTGGGCGGCGCGGGGCGGCTGGACGTCCTTGCGGTGCGCGAGCCCGATCGTGCGCGAGAGGCCGGGCGCGGTGAACGGCGTGGTGCGGAACCGGTCGGCGACCACCATGCTGCCCACGACCATGCTCGGCACCACCGCGATGCCCAGTCCGGCGGCGACGAATCCGAGCACGGCGTCCATCTCGCCACCCTCGATCGCGAAGGTGGGGACGAACCCCGCGTCCTGGCACGCCCCGACGGTGAACTCCCGCAGGTCGTAGCCACGCCGGAACATCACCAGCGGCTGGTCCCGCAGATCGGTGACGCGCAGCCGACGCCGGTGCGTGATCGGCGCGGTGGCCGGCGACGAGGCGACCACGAGCTGTTCCCGCAGCAGCGCGGTGGTGGCCAGCGCGGGGTCGGTGGCGTGCAGCGGCAGGATGATCAGGGCCAGGTCCAGTTCGCCCTCGGCCAGTTCCCGGACCAGGTCACGGGAGCCGTTCTCCTCGATCATCAGCTGGATGCCGGGGTACTGGCGGCGGAACTCGCGCAGCACCTCCGGCAGCAGCCCGGTGCACAGGCTGGGGGTTGCGCCGAGCCGTACCCGACCCCGGCGCAGCGTGGCCAGTTCCTGCACCTCCAGCCGCGCGGTGTCCACGTCGGCGAGGATCCGCCGGGCCAACGGCAGCAGCGTCTCGCCGGCGGGGGTGAGGGCGATGTTGCCCCGGGCGCGGCTGAACAGTACGGCGCCGAGTTCGTGCTCCAACGCCCGGATCTGCTGGGAGAGCGACGGTTGGGCGACATGCACTGCCTCGGCCGCGCGGGTGAAGTGCCGGTGCTGCGCGACGGCCAGGAAGTAGGCGAGTTGCTGGAGCTGCACGACCCTACGATAGCCCAGGCCTATCGATACCAGCGTCATCATGTCTTGGACCTGTCGTGGTGCCCGGCTCTAGCGTTGACGAACGTGGCAGTGACGATCCAGACGGCGCACCCGTCCATGCTCCGCACGCTGTGGCACTCGACCGTGGGAAAGAAGGCGGTCATGGCCACCACGGGCGTGGCCATGCTGCTCTTCCTGCTGGCGCACATGGCCGGCAACCTGAAGTTCTTCCTCGGTGCGGACGCGTTCAACGGCTACTCGGCCTGGCTGCGCACCATCGGCGAGCCGATCCTGCCGTACTCCTGGTACCTGTGGCTGCAGCGTGCGGTCCTGGTCGGGTGCCTCGCGGCGCACGTGGTGGCCGCCGCGCAACTGTCCCGACGGGACCTGCGGGCCCGGCCGCAGCGCTACCGGCACCGGCAGCGGGCCCGGGCGAGCTTCGCGACCCGCACCATGCGCTACGGGGGCGTCATCCTGTTCCTGTTCGTCGTCTGGCACCTGCTCGACCTCACGGTCGGCGCGGTGAACCCGAGGGGCGAGGCGGGCCACCCGTACCAGAACGTGATCGCCGACTTCCAGGTCTGGTGGATCACGCTGATCTACGTGGCGGCGATGCTGATGCTGTGCCTGCACATCTACCACGGCTTCTGGTCCGCGGCGCAGACCCTGGGCGCCAACAGCGCGGCGCGCAACCGCCTCTTCACCGCCACGGCCGTCGCGCTGGCGTTGGTGATCACGGTCGGCTTCCTGAGCGTGCCCGTCGCCGTGCTGACCGGGGCGGTGGGCTGACATGGACCGTTACACCGTGGGTTCCGACCTCGCCGACAGCACGGCACCGTCCGGCCCGATCGAGCGCCGCTGGGACGAGCGGCGCTTCTCCGCCAGGCTGGTCAACCCCACCAACCGCCGCCGGCACCGGGTGATCGTGGTCGGCACCGGCCTGGCCGGCGGGTCGGCCGGCGCGACCCTCGCCGAGCAGGGATACGAGGTCGCCCAGTTCTGCTACCAGGACTCGCCGCGCCGGGCGCACTCCGTCGCGGCGCAGGGCGGGATCAACGCAGCGAAGAACTACCGCAACGACGGCGACTCGGTGCACCGGCTGTTCTACGACACGGTCAAGGGCGGCGACTTCCGGTCCCGGGAGTCCAATGTGTACCGACTGGCGCAGGTGTCGGTGGAGATCATCGACCAGTGCGTCGCGCAGGGCGTGCCGTTCGCCCGTGAGTACGGCGGGCTGCTGGACAACCGGTCGTTCGGCGGGGTGCAGGTGTCCCGCACCTTCTACGCACGCGGCCAGACCGGGCAGCAACTGCTGCTCGGCGCCTACCAGGCGCTGAGCCGGCAGATCGCCGCCGGTTCGGTGCGGATGCACCCGCGCACGGAGATGCTCGACCTGGTCGTCATCGATGGCCGGGCCCGCGGCATCGTGGCGCGTGACCTGGTCACCGGGGAGGTCTCCACCCACCTCGCCGACGCGGTGGTGCTCGCCACCGGCGGGTACGGCAACGCCTTCTACCTGTCCACCAACGCGAAGGGGTCCAACGCGACCGCGATCTGGCGGGCGCACCGGCGCGGAGCCTGGCTCGCCAACCCGTGCTTCACGCAGATCCACCCGACGTGCATCCCGCGGTCCGGCGAACACCAGTCGAAGCTGACCCTGATGAGCGAGTCGCTGCGCAACGACGGTCGGATCTGGGTACCGCTGCGCGCGGGGGACACCCGACGACCCGCACAGATCCCGGAACAGGAGCGCGACTACTACCTGGAGCGCCTGTACCCGTCGTACGGCAACCTGGTGCCGCGGGACGTGGCCTCCCGCGCCGCCAAGAACGTGTGTGACGCCGGTCGCGGTGTGGGACCCGGCGGTCTGGGCGTGTACCTGGACTTCGCCGAGGCGATCGGTCGGATGGGACGCGACCGGGTCGCCGAGAGGTACGGCAACCTGTTCGAGATGTACGAGCGGATCACCGGCGAGAACCCGTACCGGGAACCGATGCGGATCTATCCCGCGATCCACTACACGATGGGCGGACTGTGGGTCGACTACGACCTCCAGTCGACCGTCCCGGGCCTGTTCGTGATCGGCGAGGCGAACTTCTCCGACCACGGCGCGAACCGCCTCGGCGCCAGCGCCCTGATGCAGGGCCTGGCCGACGGGTACTTCGTGCTGCCGGCGACGATCGGCGACTACCTGGCCCGCGGCGGACTCGGCCCCGTCGACCCGGACGGTCCGGAGGTGTCCGGCACCGTGGCCGAGGTCCGGGACCGGCTCGCCCGGCTGCTCGCCGTCGAGGGCGACCGCACCGTGGACGACTTCCACCGCGAACTCGGCGCCCTGCTCTGGGACGAGTGCGGCATGTCCCGCACGGAGGCCGGGCTGCGCCGGGCGCTGGAACGCATCCCGGAACTACGGGAGGAGTTCTGGCGGCGGGTCCGGGTGCCGGGTTCGGGCGACGGGCTGAACCAGTCGCTGGAGAAGGCCAACCGGGTCGCCGACTTCCTCGAACTCGGCGAGCTGATGTGCCTGGACGCCCTGCACCGCGCGGAGTCCTGCGGCGGACACTTCCGTACCGAGAGCCAGGACGACGCGGGCGAGGCACGCCGCGACGACGAACGGTACGGCTACGTGGCGGCGTGGGAGCACACCGGGCAGGGAGTGCCGGTGCTGCACAAGGAACACCTCGACTTCGAGTACGTCCACCCGAGCGTGCGGAGCTACGCATGAACCTCACCCTGCGGATCTGGCGTCAGCCCGGGCCGGGCGAGCCCGGCGACATGGTGCGCTACCAGGTCACCGGGATCACCCCGGACATGTCGTTCCTGGAGATGCTGGACATCCTGAACGCCGACCTCGCGCTGCGCGGCGACGAACCGGTCGCGTTCGACCACGACTGCCGGGAGGGCATCTGCGGCGCCTGCGGCATGGTGATCAACGGCGCGGCGCACGGTCCGGTGCAGACCACCACCTGTCAGCTCTACATGCGGTCGTTCGCCGACGGGGACGTGATCGACGTGGAGCCCTGGCGTGCGGCGGCCTTCCCGGTAGTCAAGGACCTGGTGGTGGACCGCTCCGCCTTCGACCGCATCATCCAGGCAGGCGGGTACATCAGCGCACCGACCGGTGCCGCGCCGGACGCGCACGCGATGCCGGTGCCGAAGCCCGACGCGGACGCGGCCTTCGAGAACGCCACCTGCATCGGCTGCGGCGCCTGCGTGGCGGCCTGCCCGAACGGGTCGGCGATGCTGTTCACCGCCGCGAAGGTCAACCACCTCAACGTGCTGCCACAGGGTCAGCCGGAACGCGGCTCGCGGGTCCTGTCGATGGTGACCGCCATGGACGAGGCCGGCTTCGGTGGCTGCACCAACACCGGCGAGTGTGCCTCGGCCTGCCCGAAGGGCATCCCGCTCGCCAGCATCGCCGGCATGAACCGCGAGTTCCTCCGCGCTGCCCGCACCCGGCGCCGCTGACCCGTACCTCCCGGAAGCTGCCGTGCTGGATTGCTCCCCGCTGGTACCGTTGCTCCCCTGTGTCGGGAGGTGGTCATGCGCACGGTGACGGTCGAGCTCGACGCGGGCGCGGTACGGGACGAGCGGCTCGATCGGCTGTGCGGTGAGCTGGCCGCCGACCTGCGTGGCGTGCCGCGGCTGACCGTACGGCGGGCCACGGTGCCGGCCACCGAGGGGACCAAGGCCGGCGTCGTCGACTCCCTGAGCACGCTGCTGGTGTCCGGCACGTTCTCAGTGGCGCTGGTGCGGTCGCTGCGCGACGTGCTGACCGCCTTCGTCCAGCGCAGCCAGGCCCGGTCGGTGACGGTACGACACGGCGACGTCGAGATCCAGGTGACCGGGGCGAGCCGGGCCGATGTCGAACACCTCACCGCCCGGTTCGACGCCCTCGCCGCAGGGCCCACCGAATCCGTTGAGCCGGCCGGGTCCGCCGGGACCGCCGGCCCGTCCGGGCCGGCGGACCGGCCGGGGCCGACGGGGTAGCGCCGCGATGGCCCGTCGACTGGCCGTGCTGGTCGCCAACAACCGGTACTGGGACGAGCAGCTGCCGGACCTGCACGCACCCATCGACGAGGCCCGCCAGCTCAGGGACCTGTTGCGCGATCCCGAGATCGGCGAGTTCGACCCGGCCGAGCTGCTGATCAACGAGTCCAAGGCCGACGTCGAACGCAAGCTGGAGGCCGTCTTCCGTGCCGCCGAGCCGGACGACCTGGTCTTCCTGTACTTTTCCGGCCACGGCATCCGCTCCCGCGGCGGGCGGCTGCATCTGGCGGTGAGCAACACCCAGCTCGACCTGCTGGCGGCCACGTCGGTCTCCTCGTCGTTCATCAAGGAGCTGATCGACGAGTCGGACACCGGTTCCACCGTGATCGCGTTGGACTGTTGCTACAGCGGGGCGTTCCACGGTCCCGAGCAGCTCAAGTCGGACCCGAGCTTCGACGTGGGCCCGGAACTGGTCGGCACCGAACTGTTGGCCGGCCGCGGCGTCTACGTGCTGACCGCCTCGAACTCCGTGCAGCAGGCCGACGACGGCTACCCGAGCCCTGGCGGAGGCACCCTGTCCGCGTTCACCGAGGCCCTGGTGCGCGGGCTGGCCACCGGTGACGCCGACGTCCGGTCCGTGGGCCGGATCAGCCCGTCCGACCTCGGCGAGTACGTCCGGCGTGAGGTGCCCCGCCGGACCAGCCGGCAGACACCGACCCAGTACGGGTACGTCGAGGACGAGGTGCAGCTGGCCCGGGTCCGCGACCGTAACCCGTCCCGGCAGGTCGACACCGCGCGGGTGCATCTGGGTGACCTGCTCGGTCCGGTCAGCGCGACGGCGGAGCGCGGCGCCCGCGCCGAGCAGTGGCGCGGCACCGGACGCCTCACCGTGCCGGTCGGTCAGGTGCGCCGACCCGGCGTGCCCGGCGGTGAGGCGATGGAACTGGACCTGGCCGGTGTGGACGGGCACCTGCTGATCGTCGGGCGGCCGGGCAGCGGGAAGACGACGCTGCTGCGCACCTTGCTGGGCGCCCTCGCGTTGACCCACGGCCCGGACGAGGCCGCGTTCCTGGTGCTGGAGTCGGGTGGCAACCGGCTGGGCGCGATGCGCAAGCTCCCGCACTTCGTCCAGCTCGCCGGCGACGACGAGCCGGACAAGGTGCAGGAGGTGCTGGACAACATCGCCGGCACGGTACGTCGCCGCAAGCGGTTGTTCCGCGAACACGACGTCGACGCGCCCGGCGGATTCTGGACCGTGCGCCGTGACCTGCCGGACGGCCCGCACCCCGACGTGTTCCTGGTCGTCGACCGCTGGCAGGACTTCGCGTCGCGCTCCCGTTCGGTCGAGGCGACCGTCTGGGAACTCGCCAGCGGTGGGCTCGACTACGGCGTGCACGTGGTGCTCGCCGGCCGGCGCTGGGGGGACTTCACCCCCGAACTGTGCGAGCTGGTGCCCTGTCATGTGGAACTCCGGCTGAGTCAGCCCGCCACGTCGCAGGTCGACCCGACGTTGGCCGACCAGTTGCCCGCCGACCGGCCCGGCTGGGGACTGCGGCAGCGGCGGCGGTTCCGGGTCGCGCTGCCCAACCTGGCGTCGGTGCCGCCCGTGCCGACCGGGGAGGAGCCGTTCGACGAGTTGTCCGACGGTGCCGGCGAACTGGTCGGCAGGGTCGTACGGGCCTGGCCGGGCGGCAACCAGCAGGGGTCGGCCGCGACGGGTCGATGGATACCGCCGCTGAACACCTCGATGGACGTGCTGGAGCTGCTCGGCATCGACAACCTGGAGACGCTGGACCTCGCGGCGATGTGGGCCGCCCGCCAGCCGGCTGACTTCCTCCGGATCCCCCTGGGTAGTACCGCGGACGGCTCCCGGATCGCCCTCGACCTGAAGGAGTCGGCACAGGGCGGGATGGGCCCACACGGGCTGTTGGTCGGGGCGACCGGCTCCGGCAAGTCGGAGCTGCTGCGCAGCATGGCGCTCTCGCTGGCGTTGACCCATTCGCCGGACGAGCTCAACCTGCTGCTGATCGGCTTCAAGGGTGCCGCCAAGTTCGCCCCGTTGGCCCGGCTGCCACACACCAGCGCCGTGGTGACCGGTCTCGAGGACGGCCCGTTCGTGATCAACCGGCTGGCCGAGTCGCTCTCCGGCGAGCTGCTCCGTCGCCAGGAGCTGCTGCGTTCGGCCGGCAACTACACCTCCCGCCGCGACTACCAGGCCGCGTGGCGCGCGGGTGAGCCACTGGAGCCGCTGCCGGCGTTGCTGGTGATCTGCGACGAGTTCAGCGAGGTGCTGGCCGCCAAGCCCGACTTCGTCGACCTGTTCATCCAGATCGGCCGGATCGGCCGGTCGCTCGGGGTGCACCTGCTGCTCTCCTCGCAGCGTCTGGAGGAGGGCAGGCTGCGCGGTCTCGACACCCACCTGTCGTACCGGATCGCGCTGCGCACCTTCTCCGCCGCGGAGAGCCGGATGGTGCTGGGCTCGGCCGACGCGTACGAACTGCCCAACGCGCCCGGCCACGGTTACCTGCTGAGCGACCCGCAGATACCGGTCCGTTTCCGCGCCGGCACCACGTTCAACGCCCGGCCGGTCGGCGAGGCCGGCGCGGTCACGAGATCGGTGCTCGAACTGGCCGGCGAGCGGCTCCGTGGGAACGGCCCGCCGGCCCGGCCGGTATGGTTGCCGCTGCTGCGTGCGCCGCAGCCGCTGTCGCGACTGTACGAGCGGCTGGAACGCGATCCGCGGCACGGGCTCCGGCCCGTCGACCGGCCCGACCTGCCGCCGCTGCGGGTGCCGGTGGGTCTGGTGGACAAGCCGTTCGAACAGCGTCGCGAACTGCTCGTCGCGGAGCTCGACGGCACGGCCGGGAGCGTGGCCGTGGTGGGAGGTCCGCAGTCGGGCAAGAGCACGATGCTGCGGACCCTGGTGTGTTCGCTCGCGTTGTCGCACAGCCCACGGGAGGTGCAGTTCTTCTGCCTGGACCTCGGCGGCGGCGCGTTGGCGGCTCTGCGGGAGCTGCCGCACGTCTGCGGCGTGGCGGGTCCGCGCGACGACGAGCTGCTGCGCCGGACCGTGGCAGAGGTGACGAGGTTGCTGGACGCCCGCGAGGCGCTGTTCGCCGAGGGTCGGATCGACTCGATGGCCACCTACCGCAGGGAGCGGTACGAGGGGCGACATGACGGCGATCCGTTCGGCGACGTCTTCGTGGTGGTGGACGGTTGGCGTGCGCTGCGCGACGGGCAGGAGGAGCACGCGCAGGAGCTGACCACGCTGGCCGGCCGTGGCCTGGCGTACGGCGTGCACCTGATCGTCACGGCGGGACGGTGGACGGACCTGCGACCCGCACTGCGGGACGTACTGGGCACCCGGTACGAGCTGAGGCTGGGGGACCCGACCGAGTCGGAGATCGACCGGCGGCTCGCCGCGATCATGCCGATCCAGGACCCGGGCCGCGGGCTGTCCGCGAACAGGCTGCACTTCCTGTCGGCGCTGCCGCGCATCGACGATCAGGAGACCACGGCGGACCTGTCCGACGGCGTGGCCGACCTGGTCGGCCGGGTCCGTGCCGCGTGGCCGGCGGAGCCGGCGCCCCCGGTGCGGCTGCTGCCTCGGCAGGTGTCACTCGGCACGCTCGTCGGTGACCGGTCGACCGCCCGCCCGGGGCAGGTCGTGCTCGGTGTCGGCGAGAGCCGGCTGAGCCCGGTCGGTCTCGACTTCTCCCGGGAGCCACACTTTCTCGCCGTGGGCGACACCGAGTGCGGCAAGTCGGCGCTGCTGCGCCTGGTCGCCGGCCAGCTGGCCGCGACGCACGAGCCGCACGAGGCACGCATTCTGCTCGTCGACTACCGGCGATCGCTGCTCGGCGCCGTCGACGACGAGCACCTGCTCGCCAACGTGGCATCCGGTCCCAGGTTGGAGCGCCTCGTACCTGAGGTGGTGGAGGTCCTGAAGGGGCGGCTGCCCGGCCCCGACGTGTCCGTGGAACAGCTGCGCAGCCGCAGCTGGTGGACCGGCCCGGACCTGTACGTGATCGTCGACGACTACGACCTGGTCGCCGGTCCGTCCGGCAACCCGGTGGCTCCGCTCGTGGAGTTCCTGCCCCAGGCCCGGGACATCGGCCTGCACCTGGTGCTGGCGCGTCGATGCGGCGGCATCAGCCGGGCACTGTACGAGCCGGTCATCCAGCGGATCACGGAGCTGGCCGGGCCGACTCTGCTGATGTCCGGTGATCCCGCGGAAGGCCGGGTGTTCGGTAACCTGCGCGCCTCCCCGCTGCCCCCGGGCCGCGGCACCCTGACCCGGCGACGGGAGGGCGCCGAACTCGTGCAGGTCGCGTGGCCGAACGAGGTGTCGCCCGACGTTGCCGTGGAACCGGGCGGCGCCGCGGTCTGACCCTGCCTCGCACCGTCAGCCGGGTCGGGCCGGGTCTCGTCAGCGGATCGGCCGGAGGATGTCCAGGTCGCGGGCCCGGTGCACGGCCTCCCGACGGCTGGTGACGTCCAGCTTGCGGTAGAGGGTCTTGAGGTGCGCCTTGACCGTGTTCACGGTGATGTGCAGCTCGTCGCCGATCTCGTCGTTGCTGCGCATGGTGGCCAGATAGCGCAGCACGGTCAGCTCGCGATCGGTCAGTCCCTGCACCGGTGGGGCGCCCGTGGGCACCCGGTGGTCGTCCGGCGGGGTGGTGGACAGGATCCGGGCGACGAACAGCGACGGCGACGAGGCGAGCCGCTGGCGGCGCCGCAGCAGCTCCACGATCCGGTCGCCGACGAGATGGAACGGGCCGATGATGCCTTCCCGCTCCGCCAGGCTGAGCGCCCGTTCCAGCGCCTCCATGGCCGAACTGTCCTGGCGCAGCCGGTCGGCGACCAGTACCGTCACGAGCCGGGCCTCGACGTCGACGACGCGGGTGTCCGGGGCGTCGCGCAGGGGCCGCACCACCTGCCGGGCCTCGTCGCTCTGACCGAGCGCCAGGTGCGCGAGCGCGAGCCGGACCCGTTCCCGTCCCGTCGGGTTCTCCTGCCGGCTCAGCCGGTCCCGTACGGCGGCGGCGTTGCCGGTGGCCAGCAGCCCCTCGGCCCCGGTCGCCGAGATCCAGTCGCGGAGCAGGGCGGGCAGCGTGGCGCGGTCGGTGTCCAGCCGGTCCAGTTCCTCGAGTGCCAGCCGTGGGTCGCCCTGGCGGACGAGCAGCCTGATCCCCGCCACCCGCAGGGCGATGCCGGCCGCGGGGTCGAACCGTCCGCGTTCGGCCGCGAGCGCCCGCGCGAGGTGACCGGAGACCTCGGCGAGTTCTCCGCGTTCCAGCGCGCTGAGCGCGAGTGCGAGGTGCGCCGCGACCAGCTGCGGCTCCGGCAGCCAGTCACGCCGCTGGGCGATCCTGATCGCGACGCCGGCCCGCACCGCGGCCAGCCGCAGCGCGCCGTCCTCGGCGTTGGCAACGGCCAGCTGCGCCAGCGCGTTGAGCTGCGGCAGCTCCACGCCGAGCTGGCTGGCCTGGGCCGCGGCGGTCGCGAGGTTCTCCGCGGCCGCGTGGGTACGCCCGAGCCACAGTTGGCTGCCGCCCAGGTTGCCGCGCGCCACCAGCCGGTGGTGTGCGTCGCTGGACCGGCCGTCCGGCCGGTCGCGCAGTCCACTCAGGACACTCGCGGCGCGGCGGGCGACATCGGCGTGCCGACCGCGCATGCGGGAACACGCCACCTGCCACAGCGCCAGCACCGTACGGATCTCCGAGGGCGCGGTGCCCGGTTGGTCGGGGACGAGCCGCCGTGCCGTGGCCACGGCCGAGGCCAGCGCGTCGTAGTCGTGGTCGTGGTAGTGGCAGACGATCGTACAGAGCAGCGTCTGCCAGGTCGGCTCGGTCTGGGCGCGCGCCGACATGGGCCGCACCGCCGCCGCCAGTGCCTCCGCGTTCGGCGACGTCAGCTCCGGTACGGCGATGCGTACCAGGCTGTCGCCGAGCAGCTCCAGATCGTCGGCGTGCACCGCCTGACGTACCGCGTCCAGCACGGCGCCGTGCCGGGCGAACCATCGCGCGGCCCGTCGATGGAGTTCCGGTACCAGCGCCGGATCCTCCAGCAGCAGCTGGCGCATGAGCACCTCGCGCAGCAGGGTGTGGCAGCGGAACCACTGCCGGGCCGGTCCGACGGGGACGATCAGCGAGTTGGCCCGGGCCAGCCGCTCCAGCAGCTGCCGCCCGTCGTCCCGGCCGGTGAGCGTGTCGGCGAGCGCGCCGGTGACGGTCGGTACCACGCTGGTACGCAGCAGGACGTCGCGAAGTTCCGGCGGCTGATGGTCGAGTACCTCGTGGACCAGGTACTCGACGACGGGCAGCTGTTCACCGGCGAACGCCGCCACGCCGGCGTCGACGTCGTCGGGGTCCAGGGCCAGGGCGGCGAGTTGCAGCCCGGTCACCCAGCCCTCGGTACGGGCGAGCAGCGCGTCGCGCTGCGCCGTGCTGAGGACCACGCCGTGCCGGGCGAACAGGTCGTCCGCCTCCTCGGCGGAGAAGGCCAGCTCGGGCGCGCCGATCTCCGTCAGTTCGTCCCGGACCCGGAGCCGGTGCACCGGGAGTCCCGGGTCGGACCGGGCGAGCAGCACGAGGCGCAGCCCGGCGGGCGGGTGTTCCAGCAGCCAGCCCGCCTCGCTCAGCACGTCCGGATCGGTGACCGTGTGCAGGTCGTCGAGCACCAGGACCACCGACCGGCGCAGCAGGCTGACGGCGGCGCGTACCGCCCCCGGCTCGGCGACGCCCGCGCCGTGCCGGTCGTCGGGGTGGCCCGTGCGGACGGGCAACGGTCCGGTCCCCTCGAGGGCGGCACGTACGTCGTCCCAGAACACCGCCGGGTCGTTGTCCGCCGGATCGAGGGTGAGCCACGCGTACGGGACGCGTCCGTCGGCCGCGGCGCACCAGCCGGCGACGGCGAGGCTCTTGCCCGTACCGGCTCCCGCGCTGACGAGCGTCACCGGCCGGTCGGTCCCGGCGTTCAGCGCCTCCGCCAGCCGCGGGCGCGGCACCATCGTCGCGGGACTGCGCGGCGGCGTCAGCTTGACGGCCTGCAGCGGGGTCGCGGAGCGGGGGCGGTGCCGAGCGGCCGGCCCACCCGTACTGTCGCCCGGTGCGGCCACGGGCCTCGTACTGAGGATCACGGAGCTCCGCCCACCACGCCTCGTCGCTGGTTGATCTTGCTCTTGGTGCCAGCGTAGGCAGCATCGGGCGGACGGGTCGGGCAATCGCGGGTGGCTGGGCCGTTCGGTCGACCGTGGCGCTCCGTTCGCCGGTTGGTGACCGCCCCAACGGCGGGGGCGTGCGGTCGATTCCGGACGCCGTCGCCCGGACCGGGTCACCGGAGTACCGGCAGGCCGATCCGGGACGACGAGGGATGTCCGGTGCCGGTGCCCGAGGCGGGCGTGGCACGCAATGGAAGGTTGACCCCACCGTGCACCAGGATGGGGCCAACCTTCCGGCGACACCAGGCGCCCCGCCCGGCGTCACCAGCCGCGTGAAGCTACGGCGTGTCCTGCGAGTGCCGACCGTGGCTGGCCTGGTCGCGCATGGTCTCCGATGCGCCCTCCGTGCGGCCCTCCATGTCCGTGCGGCCTTCCATGTCCGTGCGTCCCTGAATCTCCGACCGGCTCTGTACGTCCGCGGACGAGGATTCCGGTGAACGGGCGATGCGCTCGCCGCCGCCCCGGGACTGCTGCGTGACCCACTTGTCGCCGCCCTCGGGGTGCCCGGCCATGCTGGAGTCCTCCGCGCCCATGCCGCCGCCCAGGTAGTTCTGCTGGCGGGGACGCTCGGACGCCAGTGCCCAGATCACGTAGATGTCGATCGCGATGATCGCCAGTGACCAGAACGGGTAGTAGGGCACGAAGAAGAAGTTCCCGATCGCGGACAACGCGACCACGCAGATACCGATGACCCGGGCCAGAACGGAGCGGGTCATGAGCAGTGCGATACCGGTTGCCACGACCACCACACCGATCCCGAGGTGGATCCAGCCCCAGCTACCGGTGTCGAAGCCGTACACGTAGTTCGAGGCGACGTTGTAGAAGCCACCGCGCACGATCGCGACGATACCTTCCAAGATCTGGAACAACCCGACGAGGAACATCACCACACCGGCGAAGATCGTGCCGCCGCGCGCCCACGCTCGGGTGGCTACGCTCTGCTGACTCATGACTGACTTCCTCCGATCACAGGTACCGACGACATGACGTCGTCCGGTGCATCCGCACCCGGGTGCCGTCTCCACGCTGCCCACCGTCCCGCCTCCTGTCCTCACCCGCTACGGGTGAGTGGCCCGGGACCGGGACGCGCTCATAGTGGGATCACCGGCTCAGAGGGAGGGCACCATGACCAGCGAGATGGCCTCGGCGCAGACACTGGACGCGGTCGCACACGGCGACGGCGTCGTACTGGAGACACTCGCCCAGATGCATCTGGACACACTGACCCGTTCGGGACTGTCGGAGCGCACCTACCATCTCGTCCGGTTGGGCGTACTCGTCGCGATCGACGCGCCACCGGCCTCGTATGCCGTCAATCTGGAGGCGGCGCGGGAATCCGGTGTCACGATCGAGGAGGTACAGGGTCTGTTGACCGCGATCGCGCCGCTGGTAGGCGGTCCGCGCGTGGTCGCCGCCGCGGGCAAGGCGCTGGAACTGCTGGACGTGGCGACCGGAGCGGAGTAGGCCGGGCCGGCCGTCGGACGGCCGGCGGATCCGAGGGAGTGACGATGGATCTGCTGACCGTCCTGCCGATGGCGATCGTGATGATCGCCGGCCCGCAGATCGTCAGTGCCTTCTTCTTCGCCACGAGCGACAACGCGCGGCGGGTCTCACTCGGGTACGTGTGCGGTGTCGCCGTGGCCGTCCTGTTGGGCATCAGCGTGGTCTACTGGCTGATCCGCCTGCTGCGCGGCCCGGGAAGCTCCGGAAGCCACGGCTCGGGCAGCACGCTCATCGACTGGATCATTGTCGCCCTGCTGGTCGTCCTGGCCGTCATCGTGTTCCTGCGACGCAAGAAGTCCCACCCACCGAAGTGGATGACCACGCTGCAGTCGGCGACGCCGAAGTTCTCGTTCCGGCTGGGGTTCCTGCTGTTCCTGCTGATGCCGACGGACGTGGTCACGATGCTCACGGTCGGCGGGCGGCTGGCCCGTGAGGGCGATCCGTGGTGGCACAGCCTGCCGTTCGTGGCGCTGACCCTGCTGCTGGTCGCGCTGCCGATCCTGGTCGTGCTGCTGTTCGGTCAGCGCGCCGAGCGGCTGCTGCCGAAGATCCGCGACTGGATGACCGCGCATTCGTGGGTGATCTCGGAGATCGTGGTGCTGTTCTTCCTCGTGGTCACGCTCGCCGGGATCTGACCACGGGCGGGAGCGGGTGGTCCGCAACCACGACGGCCCGGCGGCACCGTGGATCGGTGCGGCCGGGCCGTCGCGGGCTTGCCGGTGTTCAGTAGCCGGTCACCGCGCCGGTCTTCGGGTCGAGGATGAGCGGCTTGGTGTTGGGCCGGTGCCGGAAGTCGAACGCGCCGGCCATCGATCCGGCCCGCCCGTCGAACGAGTGGTCACCGATCTGGTTGGCGCGCCAGTTCTCCTCGACGAAGCGGATGATCGAGGTCTGGTCGGTGAGGTGGTGGTCGACGTAGTTGCGCCGGCTGTACGGCGACACGACCATCAGCGGCAGCCGCGGGCCATATCCGCACCGGTCGGCGTACCCGCCGGCCGCGGGCTTCGCCTTGCACATCGGCGTGTCCAGGTCGCTGTCCTGGGAACCGTTGACCAGCGGCGGGGCCACGTGGTCGTACCAGCCGTCCGAGTCGTCGTAGGCGAGGACCACGGCGGTGGACTTCCACTGGCTGGAGCGCTGCAACATGTTGATCGTGTTGACCACGAACTGCTGCTCGTCCAGCGGGTCGGAGTAGCCGGCGTGTCCGTCCTGGTAGGACGGTGCCTTCAGGAAGCTCACGGCGGGCAGGTTCTTCGCGTGCACCGCGTCGGAGAAGTCGCCGATGCCGTACTGGTGGTTCGCCTGATCGGTCTGGCCGATGGCGGCGACCGACGACGGCGGCAGGTGCTTCGGGTTCGCGGTGGACTCGTAGTACTGGAACGGCTCGTGGTGCGGGCTGTAGTCGACGACCTCGTTGCCGCCGACGTTGGCGTGGGTGGAACCGCAGACGGCGTAGCCGTTCTTGTGGTCGGTCGGCCGGAATCCGCCCTGGAACCAGCCCCACGTCACGTGCTTCTCGTTGAGCCGGTCACCGATGTTCTTGCCGGTGAGTACGCCGAGGTTGGCCGTGGAGGTGTGGTTGGCGTCGGAGCAGTCGTCGAACGCCGGGTCCGGGTCCTCGGTCATGGTCCCGACACCGTTCTCGTCGGGGGACTGGACGACGTAGTCGTCGCTGACCTTCTTGTGCGTCACCGGATCCACCGCGTAGATGCCGTGCGTCTGGCCGCTGATCAGGTTGATCGCACCGGGCGTCGAGGGACCGTAGACGGAGTCGAACGAGTTGTCGTTCAGCGCGTAGTGCTGCGCGTAGTTCCACATCCCGGTGACGGTGTTGCCGTCGAAGTAGTCCATGACCAGGCCGGGCTCACCGAACAGGATCGGCTGGCCGGTGCACTTGTCCGCCTCGGTGTGCTCGACGAACTTGTTGACCTTGCCGCCGTTGTACGCCAGCTGCTCGGGGTTGTAGCCGTGGTGCTGGTCGCAGGTGAGCGCGTGTTCGGGGGTGAGCCGCTTCGGGTTGTACTGGTTCGGGTTGTGCTCCAGCAGCTTCTTCGACAGCCCGTTGACCCGCGGTGTGTGCCGGGCCGGGTGGAACGGCGTCCCGTCGGCGTTCGTGGCGTGCGGGTAGGCGCCGAAGTAGTGGTCGAACGAGATGTTCTCCCCGAAGATGACCACGACGTGCTTGATGGGCGTGGAGGTGTGCAGCCCGTCCGCGTCGACCCGGTGCAGCGGCTGTGGGCTCTCACCAGAGGCGTTGACCGAGGTGAGTGCCGCCGCGGTGACCACGGCGACGCCCGCTGCCGCGGCCGCTATCAGCCACTTGCCACGGCGCAACCGGCCCGGCGGTGTCGTGTTGGTCGGCGAGCCGTCTGTCATCGTGGCCTCCCGCGTCGGACCATCACGGTCCGTACATCACCGGTTGCAGATATGGTAGTAAGTTTCAACCAAACATAGTCCTTCTGAAGAAAAGGAAGCAAGCCGGCACGGGGTATCCGGCCACGATGCGCGCCCGTTCCGACGCCGGTTCGGCGATCGGTGACCACGTCGTCACGACCTGACGGCGACGGTCGCTTCCGCTGCGGACGCGCGAGGGGCGTCGCGGTGTCCGTGCCGAGTCGGCGGCGGCGCTGAACTCGGCGATCCGGCGTGACCGGCCGACGCCGCACCGATCCGTCGCAGGGGGAGAAGGGCACAGCTTCCGGGGACGGGCGCGCGTCCCGTCCCCGGGCCGGTGCCTAGTAGGGATTCGCCTCGGTCTGGAACCGCGCGGCCAGGCGGGCCTGCGCGCCGCGGGGGAAGGACACCACCTTCGGGTTGCCGTCCGACACGTACCGGGTGCGCAGCAGCCGGGGCAACCAGTAGTGCTCGTCGGCGGGGATCCGCCCGTGCCAGGACCGGATGCGCGGGATGGCGAACGGGTTCCAGGCGCGGGTGAACGGCGACGGCGCCGGATTCGCGCCGACGAGCATCACGCCCTGGTACGTGTAGCGGGTGCCGTCCCAGGCGCCCCGGTGCGCGAGGGCGGTGTTGGCCGGCATGGAACCGAACGGCAGCGCCATCGTGGTGACCTTGTAGTCGGGCATGGCCCGGCTGATGGTGCGCTGCTCGCTGCCGATCTCCCGCTGGATCTCCGCCGGCGCAAGGGATCCCAGGTCCGCGTGGGTCGCGGTGTGGTTGCCGATCTCCCAGCCGTGGCTGGTCAGCCAGCGCAGGTCGCGCACCGGTCGCTTCGAGCCGAACGGGTTCTGGTTGACATACAGGGTGCCGACCGGGCGGAACTGCGGGTGCCGCTTCGCGACCGCCATCACGATGCCGACCGCGCTGTCCGGGTCCACGGTGCCGTCGGCGCGCAGCGCGAACTGGCCCGGCGAGCTGTCGTCGAAGGTCAGTACCACCGGGCTGGTGCCGGCGGGGATGTCGATCTGGTCGCTCACCAGTTCCGCGGCCGTGACCGGTACGTAGTCGTGCGTGGCGAGGCGTTCCATGGTCGCGCGCAGCTGGGCGGGGGTCTGGGCGTAGTCACCCGAGGGCGGCCGTTCGACCTGGTGGACCATCAGTACCGGCACCTGGCCGAGCTCGTTGGCGTGCACGCTGGCCGGGTCGACCGACGGGGACGGGCTGGGCTTCGCCGAGGATCCGTGCGGCGCCGCCGACGCCCTGCGGGGACCCGCGGCGTCGTGCGGCGAGAGGTTGTTACAGGCCGCGACGGTCCCGACGACCAGTGCCGCGACGAGGGCTGTCCGGATCGGATGCGTCGACAAGTGCGTGTCCTTCCCCCCGGTGGAACACATCCATGCCGATTGATTTTACGGTGATACTTCGGATTTGTCCCCGTAAATATTACGGCCCGTCGCAGCCGTGTGTGCGCAGGGCCCTGTTGATCAAGGCTGGTCGTCACGCCGGAGGTTTGCGCACCGTTGTCGCGTTAGGGCGCTTCGCTCTATGGTTCCTACGCATCATCCGATCCCCCCACACGGAGCCCCGATGATTCCCCTGCACCGACTTCGACGCGTCACGGCACGCTGGTCGGCCCTCGTGGTCGCGCTGGTCGCCGCCCTGGCCACCGTGCTGGCCCCCGCCACGCCCGCCTCCGCCTGGAGCTACGGCTTCAACCGGGTGCAGAGCGCGAGCGAGGACGCCAGCACCGGCACCGGGTACGGCCCGGGCTGGGTCACCTTGTCCTACCAGCCCGACGACCCGGTGATCGGCTACCTGTTCGCCGCCGGCACGGCCGGCGAGGGCGGCACCGACCACATGGACATCCACGGGCTGGTGAGCTTCAGCAACGGCGAGACCTACCCCTGGGGCTACGCGTACGGCAACTTCAAGGGCTGCGCCTACGCGTACGGCACGCAGAAGTTCGCCATCGAGGACCGCACGAACCACAGCGGCGAGTGCGGATCGCGCCCCGGCCACACCTCGGCGATCTTCTGCGCCGATCACGCCCGGGACTACCTGTGCAACAACCGCAACA
Source organism: Actinocatenispora sp. (assembly GCA_049582705.1). Taxonomy (GTDB): domain Bacteria; phylum Actinomycetota; class Actinomycetes; order Mycobacteriales; family Micromonosporaceae; genus Actinocatenispora. The sequence continues at coordinate 21,644 of JBAUUM010000713.1, read as the reverse complement.
TCCCGGGCCACTCCGACACGCCGCAGGTGGGCGTCATGTCGCCGCTGTACCCGGTGACCTCCAACGGCTGTACCGGATACGGCAACCTCGGCAACGCCGCGTTCACCGGCAGCGGCGCGTCCGGAACGCCCACGAACTACCTGGGCACCGTTCCCGCCGGCAACCAGCTCGACCTGCGCTACGTGACCAAGGACGACAAGTGGGTCATGGCGAAGTGGCACGACCACACCCTCGCCAGCGGCACGCACTGGGCGTTCTTCCCCCGCACCTGCGTCACGTACGCCACCGGAGCCTGACGGCCGCGCGCGCGAGGTCGGGGGCGGGCAGTGCCCACCCCCGACCTCTGCGTCGCCCGTCGACACCGGCCGCCGCCCGGACCCCCGCCGGGCGGCGTCGAGTCACTCGCCGGTGTCCGGGTCGACCCGCAGAGCGCTGCCCTTGAGGAACTCGGTCCACGACATGTTCCAGTCCGTCCACCCGTCGCCCGCGTCCAGCGGGGCGCCGGTGTTGCGGACCGTCACCGGGTCCCCGACGTGGCTTCGTGCGAACAGCCACTGTGCGGCCTCGTCGGAGACGTTCACGCAGCCGTGCGAGACGTTGTCGCTGCCCTGGTCACCCACCGACCACGGGGCCGCGTGGATGTACTGGCCGTCCCAGGTGAACCGCAGGTCCCAGTAGACCGTCTCCCGGTAGCCGCCCGGTGAGTCGGCCGGCACGCCGAACGTGGAAGAGTCGAAGACCTCCGACTGGTTGCGCGTCATCACGACCATCCGGCCGCTGGACGTCGGCGTCCCGGCGGCGCCGAGGCTCACCGGAATCTTGCGGATCACCTTGTCGTCCCGCGTGACGGTCAGGGTCTTGGTCCGGTCGTCGATGTCCATCGCGAGCTTGTTGTCGGCGATCTTGGCGTTCAGCTCCAGGTTGTTGGCGCCGTAGTAGCCGGCACCCATCGGCACGCCGCCCAGGGCCAGCCGCACCGTGAACCGGGTGCCCGTCGGCCACTGGTCCTTCGGCCGGAAGTGGACCTCGTTGCCGGCCCACCAGTGCCAGGCGCCGACCACGTGCGGCGTGCTGTCGACGACCATCCGGCGCTGCACGTCGGCGCGCAGCCGCTTCGGCACGCTGTGCCCGAAGCTGACCACGATCGGCAGCCCCACACCGTACGAGGCGTCGTTGGACACGTACGAGCTGACCTGCACCAGCTTGTCCGCCGAGGGCCTGGCCATGGTGGTGAACGTCGAGTGCGCGGCGGCCTTCGACTTCTTCGCCCTGGCGGTCACGTGGTACGTGGTGTGGTACGCCAACTGCTTGTCCGGCAGCCAGGTGCCGTCCTTGTCGAGCTGTCCCGGCACGTTCGCGCCGTCCCCGTCGGTCACCGCGACCGTGCCGACGTGGCCACGGACGACCCCGACCCGCAGGGGAGTACCGGCGGGAACGTCCGTTGCCTTGTCCGCGGGCGCGCTGACGGTGACGACGGTCGGCTTCGTGTGGTGGGCCTTCGGTTGCGCCGTCGACGCGGTGCAGCCGGCGGTGACGGCGCTGATCACGAGCGCGCCGACGGCCATGCCTGCCACGCTCCAACGGCGGACCTGGTACGCCTGGGCCTTTCCCATGGCCGGTCACCTCCCAGCTCTTGGCAGTCCCGACTCGAGGATCCCCCGGGCGACGGGTCCGTTGCGCCGGATTGGCCCGGTCCGCTCGTCCCGATCAGGGCAGACGGCGCCGATCGGGACGTGCGGGCGAGGGCCGACGCGGAGACCGGGTGACAGCGGTTTAGCCCGACCGGCGCGGGTCGCTCACCCGTGCGGGGTACCCAGGCCCGACGCCAGGTAGCCGAACGCGTCGTCGATGAGCCGTGCCGGGTCGGTGCCCGGGGGCGCGTCGGTCCAGGCGCGCAGCGCGGTACGGATGGCGGCCACCGACAGCGCCGCGGTCAGCTCCACGTACAGGTGGTCGGACGGCAGTCCGGTGCGGGCCGCCACGCCGGTCGCCAGCGCCCGCTGGACCGAACTCATCACCGACGCGAACCGGCCGATCAGGCCGGGCTGCTCACGTACCAGCTGCAGCCGGTCGTGCCACGGGTCCATCCGCATCGCGTCGGCGACCGCGGCGCCGAGTACCGACCAGATCGCCTGGACCGGGGACTCGCCGCCGGGACGTTCGATGACGGCGCGGGTCACGAAGGCGTCGACCTGCGGGTTCCAGTCGATGATCGCCTCTTCCTTGCTGGCGAAGTAGTTGAAGAACGTCCGCGGCGACACACCGGCCTGGGCGCAGATCTCCTCGACCGTGACGGCCTCGGGACCGCACTCACGGACCAACCGCAGCGCGGCGCGCTGCAGGGCGTCGCGGGTGGCGTGCTTCCGGTGCGCCCAACGGCTCGGGACTGTCGCCATGGCTTTCCCCTCAGCCAGCCCGGATGGCCAGTGCCATCTTCCTCGAAATCTTTGCAGCGGCTGCACCGTTTGGTTAGCTTTGCAGTGAATGCAAGAGCGCTGAGGTTCCGCGGTCTCCTGCTGCGCGCCGGCGCCCCGGCTGTCGCCACGCCGGCGCCGAGGCTTCGTTGCGCCGCACGGCCGCTGCGACGGTGACACACCGGCCGTCGACGCGGCATGGCGCCGCACGGGCACGTGACCGATGAGGATTCGGTGGGTGAGCTGTGACGGTGGGCGGCATCGCGGAGTGGTGGCCCGGACACGTGGCCGCACCCCGACGGCGACGGTACGGCCGACAGCGCGCCGGTCAGCAGGTGAGCGCGGCGGACGCCGGGGGTGTCCCCGCCGTCGACCCGTCCACCGCCCGTGTCCAGTCGCTGGCGCTGCTCCCGGCCGGCGTGGACCGGGTCGCGCTGCGGGCACGGGTCATCGAGTCGCTGCTGCCCCTCGCGTACCGGCTCGCCCGTCGCTACCGCGGGCTCGGCGTGCCCCTCGACGACCTGCGCCAGGTGGCGGCCGCCGGGCTCATCAAGTCCGTGGACGGCTACCGAGCGACCGAGGGGCCGTTCATCCGCTACGCCGTCCCCACCATCACCGGTGAGCTTCGACGCCACCTGCGGGACCGGGCCTGGGTCGTCCGTCCACCGCGCTCGCTGCAGGAACTGGCCCTCAGCGTCTACCACGCGTCGGAGACCCTGCACGCCGAACTCGGTCGGGCACCGCGGAGCACCGAACTGGCGGCGGCCGTTGCCGCCCCCGACGCGCAGGTCCGCGAGGCGATGCTGGCGTTCCGCGCGTACATGGCCGTGTCCCTGGACTCCGCGGCGTCGACGGGGGCCGCGCCGCTGCGCGACCTGCTGCCCGCCGCCGACCGTGACATCGACGCCGCCCTGGACCGGCTGGCGCTGACGGCGGCCATCGCCACCCTGCCGGCCCGGGAACGCGCGATCATCCGGATGCGGTTCCTCGACGAGCAGACCCAGCAGGAGATCGGTCGCCGGATGGGACTGTCCCAGGCCCACGTGTCCGGGATCCTCGCCCGGACGCTGACCGTCCTGCGGCGGACGCTGTGCGAGGAGGAGACCGCCCCGGCCGTCCCGCCGGTGCCACCCCGACGCGTCCCGACGTACGGCGCCTGTGCCCGCGCCAGCGGTAGGGACGCCCCGGTCGGCCGGTGACCCGCCACCGGCCGTCCGTCGCCGCAGTTCCGCGCCCTGGCGACGTCGCCGCTGGCCATACTGGACACGGCGGCGGAAGGAGGCGCGGTGGCGGTCCCGCTCTGGGTCTGGCTGGCCACCCTCGCCGGGATCGGTGCGCTCATCGCGGTGGACATCTGGCACGCGCGGAAGCCGCACGTGGTCGCCTTCCGGGAGGCGCTGCTCTGGTCGGTCGTGTACGTGGCGACGGCACTGGTGTTCGGCGCCGGCGTGTGGCTGTTCGCCGGTCGGGAGTACGGCACCGAGTACATCGCCGGGTACCTGGTCGAGAAGAGCCTGTCGGTCGACAACCTGTTCGTCTTCGCCGTGATCCTCGGCCGGTTCGCCGTGCCCGCCCGTCACCAGCAGCGGGTACTACTGATCGGCGTGGTGGGTGCGCTGGTGCTGCGGGCGGTGTTCATCGTGCTCGGTGCCGCCGCGGTGGACCGGTTCGCCGTCACCTTCGTACTCTTCGGCGCCTTCCTGATCTACACCGCGATCCAGCTGCTGCGGCCCGGTCACGCCGAGCCTGATGTGGGGCGCAGCCGCGCGGTGCGGCTGGTGCGCCGCTTCGTGCCGGTCACCGAGGACTACGCCGAGGGACGCCTGCTGGTACGACGGGACCACCGGTGGGCCGCGACCCCGCTGCTGCTGGTCGCCGTCACGATCCTGTCGGTCGACCTGGTGTTCGCCCTCGACTCGATCCCGGCGATCTTCGGCATCACCGACGTGGCCTACCTGGTCTTCACCGCGAACGCGTTCGCGCTGCTCGGGCTGCGCGCCCTGTACTTCCTGCTGATCGGCATGCTGGACCGGTTGGTGCACCTGAAGTACGGGTTGGCCGCGGTGCTCGCCTTCATCGGCGTGAAGCTGATCCTGCACTACGTGCACGGCCTCGTGCCGGCCGTGCCGGAGATCTCCACCGGGCTGTCGTTGCTGGTCATCTTCGTGGTGCTGGCGGTGGTCACGGTGACCAGCCTGCGGGCCACCCGTGCCGGACGGCCGCGGCCCGAGCCTGCCGACGACGGCCGGGATCCGTTCTGACTCCGGGCCCCGCCGGTACGGTGCGTCCTCACCCCGTGGTGTGTCGGCCAGCGCACTGCTCCCGGTATCCGGTCGGCCCGGCGCGCCGCGGGGTCAGTGCCGCGCCGAGGGGTCCCAGCGGCGGGGCGGCTCGCCGCCGCGCAGCACCAGCACCTCCCCGGACAGGGCGTCGTCGCGGACGAACCGGACGACGGCGGCCGCCACCTCCGCCGGTGGGATCGGCCGGGGCGCCCGCGCCCGCTGCTCCGGGGTCATCCGGTCGAGCTCCTCGTAGGCGCGGTCCAGCCCGATCCAGTCGGGGACCAGGCAGTTGACCCGTACGCCGGTGGTCCGCTCCAGCCCGGCCAGTGAACTGGTGAAGCGGATGAGCCCCGCCTTGGCGGCGCCGTACTCGGGGGACCCGTACCGCCCGGAGCCGATTCCCGCGATGGAGGCGATGTTGACGACGGCTCCGCCGCCGGCACGACGCATGGGCTCCAGGCAGCGCTGGGTGGCGAGCATCGGGGCGCGCAGGTTGAGGTCGAGCACGGCGCTCCACGCGGCGGTCTCCGCCGCCGGGAACTGGTCACCGGTACCGCCCCAGCCGCCGGCGTTGTTCACCAGTACGTGCGGGCCGCCCAGCCGGGTGGCCTGCTCGACCATCGCGTCCACGGCATGGTCGTCGCGTACGTCGACGGTCAGGAACCGGGCATCGCCACCGGCCGCGCGGATCGTCCGTACGGTCTCCTCGCCCGCCCCGGCGTCGACGTCGGTCACCAGGACCCGCGCGCCGAGCTCCGCGAGGGCCAGCGCGATCACCCGGCCGGTGCCGGCGGCCGCGCCGGTGACCACCGCGACCCGCTGTGCCAGTTCCATGTCTCCTCCGTCCTGCCCGGCCACCGGACCGTGGCCCGGCAGCGGCCGACCGTCGTCCGCCGGCTGTTCCGGCCGGAGCCGGCCGACTTGGGCGCGACCCTAGCCCCGGCCACCGGCAGACCGGCGCCGGCCGCCGGCCGTTGGGGAGACGCGACGGACCGGTCCCGCGGCGGGGACCGGTCCGTGATCGAGCGGCGATCGGCCGGCGGGTCAGCCGGTCAGCGCGTCGCAGACGGCCGAGCCGACCTGCGTGGTGGTGGCAGAGCCGCCCAGGTCGGGAGTCCGGGGGCCGCTCGCCAGTACGGTGTCCACCGCATCGCCGACGGCCCGGGCCGCGGCGCCCTCCCCGAGATGGTCGAGCAGCATCGCCCCGGTGAGGATCTGGGCCACCGGGTTGGCGATGCCGGCGCCGGCGATGTCCGGCGCGGAGCCGTGCACGGCCTCGAACATCGACGGCCGGGTGCGGTCCGGGTTCAGGTTGCCCGAGGGTGCGGTGCCCAGCCCGCCGACCACCGCCGCGGCGAGGTCGCTGAGGATGTCACCGAAAAGGTTCGAGCCGACGATCACGTCGAGCCTGTCCGGGTTCAGCACCATCCTGGCCGCCAGCGCGTCGACGTGGCACTTCTCCACGGTGACGTCCGGATAGTCCGCGGCCACCTCGGCGACCACCTCGTCCCAGAACGGCATCGAATGCACCAGCCCGTTCGACTTGGTCGCCGAGCAGACCACGCCGCGCCGGGTCCGGGCCAGGTCCATCGCGAACCGGGCGATCCGCTCGATCCCGGCACGGGTGAACACCGATTCCTGGAGGACGAACTCGTCCGGGGTGCCGGGGCGGTGCCGGCCACCGATCTGGCTGTACTCGCCCTCGCTGTTCTCCCGCACCACGACCATGTCCAGGTCCTTGGCGTCCCGGCCGGCCAGTGGGCTGGTGACACCGGGCAGCAGCCGGACCGGCCGCAGGTTCACGTACTGGTCGAAGGCGCGGCGGATCGGGATCAGCAGGCCCCACAGCGACACGTGGTCCGGAACGCCCGGGTAGCCGACCGCGCCGAGCAGGATGGCGTCGTGCCCGGCGAGCCGGTCGATGCCGTCGGCCGGCATCAGCTCGCCGGTGCGTCGGTAGCGCTCGCAGCCGTAGTCGAACTCCTCCCAGCGCAGCTCGAAGCCGAACCGTCCGGCGGCGGTGTCGAGGACCCGCCGGGCCTCGGCGGTGACCTCGACCCCGATGCCGTCGCCCGGGATCGACGCGATCCCGTAACCGCGGGCCGCCGGCTGACCGGTGCTCACGAGTTCGCCACGGCCACGTAGCGCGTCTCCAGGAACTCCTCGATGCCCACACGGCCGCCCTCGCGACCGAGCCCGGACTGCTTCACCCCGCCGAACGGGGCGGCCGGGTTGGACACGAGGCCCTGGTTGAGCCCGATCATGCCGGTGTCCAGCCGTTCGGAGACCCGCAGCGCGCGGGACAGGTCCCGGGTGTACAGGTAGGACACCAGGCCGTACTCGGTGTCGTTGGCCGCCTCGACGGCCTCGTCCTCGGTGTCGAACACCACGATGGGGGCGACCGGACCGAAGATCTCCTCGCGGAGCATCGCGGCGTCCGCCGGTACGTCGGCCAGTACGGTCGGCGGGTAGAAGTGCCCCGGCCCGTCCTGCGGGTCCCCACCGGTCAGCACGCGTGCGCCACGGCCCCGCGCGTCGTCGACCAGGCGGCGGACCTTGGCGAGCCCGTCGGCGTCGATGAGGGGTCCGATCGTGACGCCCTGCTCGGTGCCGGGGCCAACCCGCAGCGCGCGCATCCGCTCGACCAGGCCGTTGGTGAACTCCTCGAGCACCCCACGCTGCACGTAGAACCGGTTGGCCGCGGTGCACGCCTCACCCATGTTGCGGGTCTTCGCCACCATCGCGCCGTCCACGGCGGCGGCCACGTCCGCGTCGTCGAAGACGATGAACGGCGCGTTGCCACCGAGTTCCAGGGAGGTCCGCAGTACCTGCTCGGAGCACTGGGACAGCAGCAGCTTGCCCACCTCGGTGGAACCGGTGAACGACAGCTTGCGGGTCCGTCCGTCGCGCAGCATCGGAGCGACGACCTCGCCGGGCCGGCTGGTGGTGACCACGTTGAGCACGCCGTCCGGCAGGCCCGCCTCGGCCAGGATCGAGGCCAGCGCCAGGATGCTCAGCGGGGTCTGCTCCGCCGGCTTGATCACCATGGTGCAGCCCGCGGCGACGGCCGGGCCGATCTTGCGGGTGCCCATCGCCATCGGGAAGTTCCACGGCGTGATCAACACGCTGGGCCCGACCGGCTGGCGCATGATCAGGAAGCGGCCCTGCCCGTTGGGCGACACCGCGTATCCGCCGTCGATCCGGACCGCCTCCTCGGCGAACCAGCGGAAGAACTCCGCGGCGTAGGTGATCTCCCCGGCCGCCTCGGCGAGCGGCTTGCCCATCTCCAGGGTCATCAGGAGCGCCAGTTCGTCGGTGCGCTCGACCAGCAGCTGGTGCGCCCGGCGCAGGATCTCGCCGCGTTCGCGCGGAGCGACCCGCGCCCAGGACGACTGGGCCTGTGCGGCCGCCGCCACCGCCGCCACCCCGTCCTCGGCGCTGGCGTCGGCGACCTCGCACAGCACCCGTCCGGTGGCCGGATCGGTCACCGGGAAGGTCGCGCCGCCGCTGGCCGCCCGCCAGCGGCCGGCGATGAACAGTTCCTTGTCGACCGAGTCGACAACCTTGTCCTCGTCCGGTCGTGAACTCATGGTTCTCCACTCCTGCTGCCGGTTAGCGCTTGCCGATCGTTCGCTCGGGGACCATGCTAGGCGTTAGTACGATTGTCGACAATCCAACAACCGAAGGGTGAGGGTCACCATGGCGCAACTGTCACCGCTGCTCAAGCAGGCCACTCCGGTACTCGTGGAGCGGGGTGAGGGGGTCCGCCTGTACGACTCGACCGGCCGCAGCCACCTCGACTTCACCGCGGGGATCGGCGTGACCAGCACCGGGCACTGTCACCCCCGGGTGGTACAGGCGGCGCAGGAGCAGGTCGGCAAGCTCATCCACGGCCAGTACACCACGGTCATGCACCGGCCGCTGCTGGAGCTGACCGAGCGGTTGGGGGAGGTGCTGCCCACCGGGCTGGACTCGCTGTTCTTCTCCAACTCCGGCAGCGAGGCCATCGAGGCCGCCCTGCGGTTGGCCCGGCAGGCCACCGGCAGGCCCAACATCGTGGTGTTCCAGGGCTCCTTCCACGGTCGTACCGTGGGGGCCGCGTCCATGACCCGGTCCGGCACCCGGTTCAGCGCCGGATTCGCGCCACTGATGGCCGGCGTGCACGTCAGCCCGTTCCCGTACGCCTACCACTACGGCTGGGACCAGTCGACCGCCGTCCGTTTCGCGCTCAAGGAACTGGACTACCTGCTGGCCAGCGGAACGGCGCCCAACGACACCGCGGCCTTCTTCTTCGAGCCGGTGCTCGGCGAGGGCGGTTACGTACCGGCCGACCCGGAGTTCCTGGCCGGCGTGCGGGAACGCGCCGACCGGCACGGCATCCTGCTCGTCGCCGACGAGGTGCAGACCGGCTTCGGCCGTACCGGACGGTTCTGGGGACACGAGCACTTCGGGGTCACGCCGGACATCCTGGTCACCGCGAAGGGCCTGGCGAGCGGCTTCCCGCTGTCGGCGATCGCGGCGTCCACCGAACTGATGTCCCGCGCCTGGCCCGGCTCGCAGGGCGGCACGTACGGCGGCAACGCGGTGGCCTGCGCCGCCGCGCTGGCCACCCTCGACGTGATCGCCGACGAGAACCTGGTCGACAATTCCGCCACGCTCGGACAGCGGCTGCTGGACGGCGCGCGGGTGGTCGCCAAGGAGTACCCGGTGATCGGTGACGTGCGCGGGCTGGGCCTGATGGTCGGCTCGGAGTTCACCGCCGAGGACGGCTCGCCGGACACCGCGACGGCGCAGCGCGCCCAGGCGGCCGCGGCGGAGCGGGGTCTGCTGCTGCTGACCTGCGGCGCGTACTCCAACGTGGTCCGGATGATCCCGCCGCTGATCGTGAAGGCCGACGAGGTGGACGAGGCGCTGGAGATCTGGTCCGCAGCGGTGGCCCAGGCCACCCGGTGACGGCTCAGGCCACCCGGTGACACGCTTGCCGCCTCCCTCGGGAGGCGGCAAGCGTGTCGGCCACAGCGCGAGCGGCCGCGCCGTGGCCAGCTTCCCCGGGGCCGTGCCCGGTTCCGGAGCGGCCGGCTAGCCCTCGTGCCGGCGGAAGAGCAGACTCTCGTTGGCCACGCCGTTGAGCCACATGTCCTGCGCGGCGGCCGCCATCTCCGTCAGACCCTGCTCGATGGTGGCGAACACGCTGCCCGGAATGAAGCCACGGTCGCCGTTGATCAGCAGATTGTTGCGCCCGTAGAAGAACGCCAGGTCGATGACCTGCTGACCGCTGTGCGCCTGGCTGCCCTCGTCGTACCCGTAGGCGACCGAGCCGATCTCCGAGGCCTCGAACGCGAAGTAGCACACGTCGCCCGCGATCGGTGTCACCGTCGGGTTCTCCAGGCCGGGCTGGTGTTCGGACAGCGACGGCAGCAGCGTGTAGATCTCGTTGCGGGCGTACTTGGCGTGGTAGGCGGAGCCGTTGACCGGCAGCGCGTCCCAGACCACCGCGCACGTCTTCGGGGCGAGGTCGTCCAGCAACCGCGCCACGCACGACACCCCGCGCTTCTCCAGCACGATCTCGATGTGCCTCATCTACACCTCCGCCTTCGCCTTCCTGGCACGCACCGGGCAGGTGCGCGAGCTGTCAGACACCGAGTTCCGGACACCGTGCGGCGCCGCCCTCGTCGTGGCCGGTGACCGTCGTCGGTCTCAGGCCGGCACCACCGTGGGCGCCGACCAGGGATGTACCGCCTCGAACGCGCGGCAGACCGCCAGGACGAGATCGTCCGAGTGACGCGGCCCGACGACCTGCAGACCCACCGGACGGCCGTCCCGGGTGACACCTGCGGGCACCGACGCGGCCGGCTGCTGGGTGAGGTTGAACGGGTACGTGAACGGGGTCCATCCGGTCCAGTTCGGCACCCGTTCCGGCGCGCCGGGCACCTCCCGGACCGGCGGCCAGTCGTGGCCCGCCTCGAACGCGGCGACCGGCATGGTCGGGGTCAGCAGCACGTCGTAGCTCTCGTGGAACGCGCCCATCTGCTGGCCCAGCGTCATGCGCTGCTCGTTGGCGGTGAGGTAGTCGGCAGCCGACAGTTTCCGGCCCCGTTCCCACACCGCGACCAGACCGGGGTCCACGTCGCCGGTGCGCTCGAGCGGGAAGTGGTCCAGCGACTGCGCCGCGCCCGCGCACCACAGCACGTCGAAGGCGTCCACCGGGTCGGTGAAGCCCGGGTCGGACAACTCGACCCGCAGCCCGGCGTCGGCCAGCGCCTCGACCGCCTTGCGGACGATCTGCTCGACCTCGGGGTCGACGTCGACATAACCGAGGTTCGGGCTGTACGCGGCCACCAGACCCTGGACCGGGCGGCGTACCGCTTCCCGGTACGAACCCACCGGTGGGGCCAGGGACGTCGGGTCACGCGAGTCGCGCAGCGCCAGTACGTCGAGCATCAGCGCCACGTCGTCGACGGAGTTGGCCATCGGGCCGGCGTGCGCGAGCGTGCCGAACGGGCTCGCCGGGTACAGCGGGATGCGCCCGTAGGTGGGCTTGAACCCGACGATCCCGCAGAAGGACGCCGGAATGCGGACCGAGCCGCCACCGTCGGTGCCCACCGACAGCGGACTCATGCCGGCCGCCACCGCTACCGCGCTGCCGCCGCTGGACCCGCCCGGGGTGAGGTCGGGCGCGCTCGGATTGCGGGTGATGCCGCACAGCGGGCTGTCCGTGACGCCCTTCCAGCCCAGCTCGGGCGTGGTGGTCTTGCCGACGAACACGGCGCCGTGCTCCCGCAGCCGGGAGGTCACCGGTGAGTCGGTCGACCACTCCTGGTCGGGGTCGACGCACCGGGACCCGCGCAGGGTGGGCCACCCCGCGGTGAGGAAGACGTCCTTGATCGAGGTGGGTACGCCGTCGAGAAGGCCGATCGGGTTGCCCTGCCGCCACCGCTGCTCGGACTCGCCGGCCTGTTCGAGGCTGGCGGCGGGGTCGACGAGGCAGAAGGCGTTGAGCCGCTCGTTGTGCTCCTCGACGTGTTGCAACGCCAGTTTGGTCGCCTCGACGGGTGACCATTCTCCCGAGGAGAAGCCGGCCACCAGCTCGGTGGCGGTCGGCAGGGCGGTCTCGTCGGCCATCGTTCCTCCTCAGTCGACCGTGCTGCCGGTCGGTACGTAGCCCAGCTGGGCGTCCACGACGTTACGCAATGGGCTTCCCTCCCGCCAACGCAGGAAGTTGCTGGTGAACGCGTCGACCAGGGCCGACCGCCATCCCACGACATCGCCGGCCATGTGCGGTGAGATCAGTACATCGGGCATGGTCCACAGCGGTGAGGACGCGGCCAGCGGCTCGGTCTCGAGGACATCCAGGGCGGCACCGGCGATCGTCCTGTCCCGCAGCGCCTCGACGAGGTCGTCGGTGACCACCTGCGCGCCGCGGCCGACGTTGATGAGCCGCGCCGAGGGGCGCATCGCCCGCAACGTGTCGGCGTTGATCATCCCGGTCGTCTGCGGGGTCAGCGGCGCGACCACGATCACGAAGTCCGCCCAGCCGAGCTGGTCGGTCAGCTCCTCGAAGGGATGTACGGCACCGAAGTCGGGGTCCTGGCTGCGCGCGGTGCGGCCGATGGCGCGGACCTGGAGGCCTACGGCCCGCAGCAGCCGGGCGGTGGCGCGGCCGATCGGTCCGGTGCCGACCACCAGAGCTGTGCGCTCCGCCAACCGCTCGGTCTCCCGGTGCTGCCACCGGTGTTCCCGCTGGGCATGTACTGTGCCTGTCAGGTCCTTGACGAAGGCCAGCACCATCCCCAGCACATACTCGGCCACGGGTTGGTCGAAGACTCCCCGGGAATTCGTCAGCACGACATCGGCGTCGCGCAGCTCCGGGAACAGCACATTGTTCACTCCCGCGCTGGCGATGTGGACCCACCGCACCCGGTGTTCGCCGGTCGGCCAGCTGGCCGGGACGACATCGGACAGGAAGTCCCAGACGAACAGCACGTCGGTGTCGAGCAGCGCCTCGGGAAGCTGATCGGCTCCCACATAACGGACATCGGCCCGCTTTTCGACGCTCTCCATTCCGGCAGGGCGGGTCTCACCACACAATACGGTCACAACGGGGCACGCTGGCCGACTCGACGGAACGGCTCGTTCCGGAGTGCCTCGGGTAACCATATTGACACCGTAGGAACAGATCGTATGATTGTCAACAATCCGAGGAGCGGCCCCGGAGTCGACCGTAGAGCCAAAGATTCTGGGGGACAGCCTTGGATTTGGTGATGTTCGACGGGCCTCTCGCCCAGCGTGGGATCGGGGTCATCGCCCCGTTCGACATGGCTCTGGAACGTGAGCTGTGGCGCTGGGTGCCCGCCGAGGTGTCGTTGCACCTGGCCCGCACGCCGTACGAACCCGTCGCGGTGAGCCTGAAAATGGCTGAGCTGGTCAGTAATCCGCGACACATGACGGCCGCGACACGCGACGTGCTCCCGTTGGAGCCGGAGGTGATCGCGTACCTCTGCACGTCCGGAAGCTTCGTCAACGGAGTGGCGGCCGAGCAGGGCATGCGCAAGGTGATCATCGACGCCGGCGCGCCCGACGCGGTGACCACCTCGGGTGCGTTGGCCGAGGTACTGACCGCGCTGGGACTGAAGAAGATCTCGGTGGTCACGCCGTACCACGCCGACCTCACCAGCCGCCTGCACGACTTCCTGGGCGAACTCGGTGTGGAGACGGTGGCCAGTGAGCATCTCGGCCTGGGCGGTGGCATCTGGAAGGTCAGCTACCGCACCATCGCCGAGCACATGCTGCTCGCCGACCGGCCCGGCGCCGAGGCGATCTTCGTCAGCTGCACCAATCTGCCCACCTACGACCTGATCGAGCCGCTCGAGCAGGAACTCGGAAAGCCGGTGCTGACGGCGAACCAGCTCACCATGTGGGCGTGTCTGCGACGGATGAACCTGCCGGTTGTCGGCCCGGGCCGATGGCTGACGGACATCAACTAGGGACTAGGCTCAGTCCCACCAGATGGCCGGATTGTTGACAAGTTCGCGGCGCGCACGCGCCGAGGGAGGTAACAGCCATGGCAACGGTCGGGTTCCTCTACCCGGGCTATGCGGCGGAGGACGACTACCCGACCGCGCAGCGGTTGCTGGGTGACGACGTCCGCCTCCCCGTGGAACACACCCACGGGGAGGATCTGCACGCCGTGCACGCCCTGCTCGACCTGGGCAGCGCCCAACGGCTCACCGAAGGTGCCCAGCGGCTGCGCGCGCACCGGCCCGACGCCGTGCTCTGGGCCTGCACCAGCGGCAGTTTCGTGTTCGGCTGGGACGGGGCGACCGAACAGGTCGACAACCTCGCCGCAGCGGCCGGGGTGCCGGCGTCCAGCACGTCCTTCGCGTTCGTGCACGCCGCCCAGGCACTGGGCATCCGCCGGGTCGCGGTCGCCGCGAGCTACCCGGCGGAGGTCGCCGAGCACTTCGTCCAGTTCCTGGCCAAGGCCGGGCTGCTCGTGGTGGGGCTGTCCAGCAGCGGCATCGTCACCGCCGCCGAGGTCGGCCAGCTGGCCACCGACGACGTACTGGAACTGGCCGCCGCACACGACCATCCGGACGCCGAGGCGGTCCTGGTGCCGGACACCGCGATGCGCACCTTCGCGCTGGTCGAGCAGATGGAGCAGCGACTGGGCAAGACGGTGCTGACCGCCAACCAGGTCACCATCTGGGAGGGCCTGCGGCTGGCCGGGGACACGCGGCACCGGGACGGGCTCGGCTCACTGTTCGCCGGTCGAAGACTCGGCCCGGGCGGGGACCAGGGATGACCGGCTTCGCCCCGGTCGGCCGGGAGTCCACCGCGAGCATCATCGCCCGGCGGCTGCGCGCCGCGATCAGCGACGGTGGCCTGCCTCCCGGCGCCCAGCTCGGTGAGGCCGAGCTGGCCAGCAGCTTCCAGGTCAGCCGAGGCACCCTGCGCGAGGCCATGCAGCGGCTGGTGGAGGAAGGGCTGGTGGACGGCGAGCGGCATCGCGGACTGTTCGTACGGGAACTGTCCGCGGAGGACGTCCAGGACGTCTACGTCACCCGCAACGCCATCGAGCAGGCCGCGGCGCAACTGATCCTGCGCGGCGACCGGGACGCCATCGCGGACGAACTCGACCTGGTGTACCAGGAGATGTGCGACGCCATCGAGCGCGGCGACCAGGTCGCCGTGGGCCAGACCGACGTGCGGTTCCACGAGCTGCTCGTGGCCCGGTCCGGCAGCCGCCGGCTGATGCGGATGGCCCGCACCCTGCTGATCGAGACCCGGATGTGCATCCGGGCGTTGCAGGGCTCGTACGAGATGCCGGAGGACCTGGCCCGGGAGCACAGCGCGCTGGTCACCGCGATCCGCAACGGCAACCGCGCCCTCGTACTCGGTCTGATCGACGCGCACATGGAGGACGCGGTGCAGCGGCTCGCGCCCGGACGTACCCTGCACACCCCGATGTCGCCGGGTGTGGACGGCATGCTGGTCGCGTTGGTGCCCGACGACGACGGCCTGACGGGACCGGGTCCACGCCGGACCGGGCCGCGCCGTACGGTGGCCGAGCCGGCGCGCAAGCGGGTCCGGGCCGCCGCCACCCGGCGAGCCAAGCGGCGCTGACCCGGTCCGCCGGGTGGCTCAGGCGGACGGGCGGCGCATCGAATAGGTGATGGCGTGCAGCCGGTGCGGCTGGCCGACCAGGATGGGGTCGCGGTCGTAGACCTGCCATCCGGCCGCGCCCGCGCGGTTCAGATGACGCAGGTCGTCGAACCGCTCATCGGTGCCCCACGCCTCGGCGCCACCCGGATGGTGGAACGAGGCCCGCCAGTCCATCCGCTTGTCGTTGCCGAAACTGCCGGTCGACCGGTACTCCAGTCGGGCGTACTCCCATCGCGTCACGCCATCCATCATCGCCCAGATCCGCAACCGGCCGAATCGGCGGGGTGGGCTGCCGCGCGGCGATCGATGGACGTTCCGTGTTGTGGCAACCACTGAAGGGCATCTGTCGAGGTACGCTCCTGGCAGGGTTCCCGGCGCGCCCGCGGTGATCGGGGAGACGCGATGGCAGAGGTCGTGGTGATCGAGACACCCACGCTGGGTGATCGCAGCTACCTCGTGCACGACGGGACCGTCGGCTTCGTGGTCGACCCGCAACGCGATATCGACCGGGTCATCGAGCGCGCCGGCGAGGACGGTGTGCGCATCGAGGCGGTCTTCGAGACCCACATCCACAACGACTACGTGACCGGCGGCTACCAGTTGGCGCGGCTGGTGGGTGCCGGATACCACCTGAACCTGGCCGATCCGGTGACGTTCGAGCGGTACGGCGTCGGCGACGGCGACGTGCTCGACGTCGCGCCGGGACTGCGGGTCCGGGTGCTGGCCACCCCGGGGCACACGGTCAACCACCTGTCCTACGTGCTGGAGGAGGACGGGACGCCGACGGCGGTGTTCACCGGCGGTTCGCTGCTCTACAGCGCCGTCGGACGTCCCGACCTGCTCGGCCCCGAGCACACCGGACACCTGGCCCGCAGCCAGTACGCCTCGGCACGGCGGCTGGCCCGGGTCCTGCCGGACGACGTGGCCGTCTACCCGACGCACGGGTTCGGCAGTTTCTGCGCCGTCGGCCAGAACGAGCGGACCAGCTCGGACATCGGCGCGGAACGGCGCGTCAACCCGGCCCTGCTGCGGGACGAGCGGACCTTCGTCGAGCAGCTGCTCGCCGGCCTGGCCGAATGGCCGGCGTACTACGCGCGGATGGCGCCGTTGAACCTCGCCGGCCCGCGCCCGGTGGACCTGTCTCCACCGGAGTCGGCGGACCCGGACGAGTTGCGGCAGCGGATCGCGGCCGGCGAATGGGCGGTCGACCTGCGCAACCGGGTGTCGTTCGCGGCCGGCCACCTGCCGGGCAGCGTCAACTTCGGCCTGGACGGCGGCCTGGCCACCTACCTGGGCTGGTTGATCCCGTGGGGGACACCGGTCATCCTGCTCGCCGACACGGCCGAGGAGATCGGGCGGGCCCAGCGCGAACTGGTGCGGATCGGCATCGACCGGCCGGCCGCCTGCGCGACCGGCGGCCCGCAGCGGTGGACGACGGGGCAGCTGGGCCGGTTTCCCCGCGCGAGTTTCCTCGACCTGGAGGCCGCCCGTGCCCGCGACGCGGTGACGGTACTGGACGTCCGGCGCGGCGACGAGTGGGCCGGCGGGCACCTCGCCGACGCGAGGCACATCCCGCTGCACGAGCTGCCCGGCCGCATTCCGGAGCTGCCCCCGGGCGAGATCTGGGTGTACTGCGCGGCCGGGTACCGCGCCGCCATCGCGGCATCCCTGCTCGCCGCGGCCCAACGGCCCGTGGTCGCCGTGGACGAGGAGTTCGGGCGCGTCGCGGAGACCCGGCTGCCGTTGGCCACCGGCTGAACGAACCGGGGCGAGCGCTGCCCGGGCGGCTCCCGGTCAGCTGGACTGCTGCTCCGCCTCGACCAGGAACGGCCGCAGCAGGCCGGGCAGTGCGGTCTCGGCCAGCCCGGCGACGTCGGCCGCCGCGATGTCCTGCACCGGGTACGCCTGCCCACCGCCGGCCGTGGTCGCGGTCAGGGTCGCAAGTCCCGCGCGGCGCTGGAAGAACGACTGGTGGACGTTCCAGCCGATGATCCCGTCGCACGGCAGCGCGCAGCGTCGGCGGACCAGGGATCCCCGGCGGGTCACCAGGATGCCGTCGATGAGCCGGTGCCCGAGGCTGCGGTAGCGGTCCGCGGCCAGCAGTGTCGCGATCGGCAGGCTCAGCAGGCCGACCAGCGGCAGCCAGCCCGGCAATCCCAGCCTCCAGGCCACGACCAGCAGGCCGACCAGTACCAGGCACGGCACCAACGCCCGGGTGTACCGGCGGCGGCGGGCGGCGCTGCCGTGCGCGGTGAGCGGTGCGACGATCGGGTCCTCGTGCCGGAGGATCACCGAGGCGACCCGGACCGCCTCCGCGCGGGGCGCGGACGGCAACAGGAGCGAACCGCCCCGTTCGGCGCCCCGGCCGACCCGCAGGCCGGTGGCGATGGCGATGCAGCGCGCGCCACGCACGATGCGTAGCAGCAGCGGTTCGGACACCTCGACGCCGCGCAGCCGCCGTTCCTCGATAGTGGTGGCGCGGGTGGTGATCAGCCCGCGGGTGACGTGCAGCGTGCCGCCGGGCAGGCGGACGAGCCGGAAGTTCCAGAAGGCCAGCACGTACCCGCAGGTCGACGCGATCGCGGCGAGGACGAGCAGCGCCGCGACCAGCTCGGTGACCAGGACCGGCACCGGCGTGTGCAGGAGCCGCTCGCCGGCCTGACGGGCGGCGCCGTACCGGCTGGGGTCGACGTGGAACTCGTTGATGAACCGGGACAGGAACGCGCCGATGATGCTGACCGTGACCAGACCGGACAGCGTGAACGGGCCGTAGCCGATCCACCGCGGCGAGAGCCGGGCCAGCGTCGTGCCCTCGGCGGGGCCCGCCGGCGCCGGTGTGTCGGTGGCCGTGTGCGCCGTGTGCGCCGAGGGGCGCCGGTGCAGCAGTTCCTCGCGCAGCTCGGCCGCGGTCGGCGCCATCAGCGCGTCCAGCCGCAGGCCGTCGTTGCGGCTGTTGTTGGACAGGCCGGTGCCGACCGTCACCCGGGTCATGCCCAGCACCCGGTGCATCGCGGGCGCGGTGAGATCGACGGTGCGGATCCGGTCCCGTGGCACGGACAGGACCCGGCGCCGCAGCAGGCCGCGCCGCACCTGGACCTGCTCCGGGGAGATCCGGTACGTGGTGGTGAACCAGCGCAGCAGCCCGAAGCACACCGCCACCCCGGCGCCGATCACGCCCCACAGCGGTCCGTGGTCGCTGGTGGTGCCCGCGACGAGGAGGCCGAGCAGCGCGGGCGCCGCCTGGATGATGTGCTGCACCGGGTGGATGATCAGCATCCGGGTGCTCAGCCGGGTCCACTGCGGTACCTCGTCGGCGCGGGTCCCGGTGCTGGGCAGCGCGGTGTCCGGCGCGGGGGTGCTCACGTGGCATCACCGTGCTGGGCGTCGGTGTAGGTGGTCAGCTGGTCGACCAGTTCCTGCGCGGTGTCACGGTCCAGCCCTTCGATCTTCAGCGGCCCGGCGGCCGACGCGGTGGTGACCGTGACGTTGGTCAGTCCGAACAGCTGCTCCAGCGGGCCGCGCTCGGAGTCGACCGTCTGGATCCGGGACACCGGCGCGATCCGCCGTTCCTGGTTGAACCAGCCGGCCTGGGTGTAGACGGCCTGTCCGGTGGATTCCCACCGGTGCACCCGGTAACGCCACTGCGGCATGATCGTCAGGTGCGCCGCGGCGAGTACGACGGTGACCGGCAGCGTGACCGCGGCCCACTCGGACACCGGGTGCCAACCGACCACCAACGCGACCACCTGCGCGGCCACCAGTACGAGCCAGCTGATCCCGGCGCGGACCAGCCAGTGCAGCTTGGCGCGGGGGCTGACCCGGTGCCGTGGCGGCCGCAGCCGCAGCCCCGCGAGGTCGGCGCGGTCACCGTCGACGGTCGAGGTGGCCGGCGGGGCGCCGCCGGCGGTGCAGGTCGCCGGGTCGTCGTCGCGGTCGTCGTGGCGCGTCCCGGTTGCGGGACCCTGGCTCGCGTCGTCACTCACGCCGCAACGATGACACATTCGTGCTCACGTCGTGTCGACGGTGCCGTCGAGCCGGCCCGTGGGCAAGGGCCGGCCACCGGTCCCGCGCCCACCGTGGTCACGGTCGCGCCGACGGTTCAGCCCTCCGGCGGCCCCGCCGGTACCCGGGGTGCGGCGGCAGGCTCAGCGGCCGGCGCACCTGCCGGCGACGCCGACGAGCCGGCGAGCTGCCGTATGGTGGCGTTGGACTTGCCGATCAGGGCGGTGCCGAAGACCCGGTCCAGGCCGGGCAGGTTCATCAGCCTCAGCGCGGTACGACGAAGCGCCAGCCGCGTCGGCGAGGACGGCAGGAACCATTCCACCCCGCGACGGGCGGCCTGCTGCTTCTCGATGACGACCGGCCGCCACAGCTCCTGGTAGCCGGCCAGTGCCTCGTCGACGGTCGTGGCGCGGGCCAGCTGGTCGGCCAGGACGAAGGCGCCCGCGACGGCCAGCGACGCGCCCTGCCCGGCGAGCAGGGAGACCGCCTGACACGAGTCACCCAGCAGCGTCACCCGGTGCCGGTTCCAGTCGGGCAGTTCGACCTGCGCCACCTGATCGTAGTAGATCTCCCGGGGCTCGGGGCAGGCGGCCAGCGCCGCAGGCACGATCCAGCCCAGCGACCCGTACTCCTCGCGGACTGCGGCGCGGGCGTCGTCGGGCAGCGTCCGGTCGGTGCTGCGGTGCACGGTGAACAGGGCGACGCGTCCGTCGCGCAGCCCGTAGCAGCCGACCTGCCGGCCGACGGTGTCGGTCAGGCAGAACCGGTCGCCGATCTCCCGCCGGAGGTCCGGGGCGTCGATCACGAACGCGGCGGTGTGGAAGCCCAGGTGACGCAGGTAGTCGTCCTCGGGTCCGAACACCAGACGGCGGACGGTCGAGTGGATGCCGTCGGCGCCGACCAGCAGGTCCGCGTCGAGCTGGCTGCCGTCCGACGCGGTGACCCGTACGCCGTGCTCGGCATTGTCGATGCTGGCGATGCCCCGGCCGTAGCGCACGTCGACGGTGGTGGGCACCTGCTCGCGCAGGGCGCGTTCCAGATCCGGGCGCATGATGCTGACCAGCCGGCCGCCCATCGCCCGGGAGAAGTTCCGGAAGCTGAGCCCGGCGCGGCGTCGGCCCGACTCGTCGAGGTAGCTCGCCTCCTCGATCGGGTAGCCGAGTTCGGTCAGCCGGGGCAGCAGACCCATCTGCTCGGCGGCGTCGTAGCCGGGCCCGAAGAAGTCGATCATGTAGCCCTGGGTGCGGGGCCCGGGAGCCCGTTCCAGGACCACCACCTGCCAGCCGGTCGTGCCCAGTCGGTGCGCCAGCGCCAGACCCGCGATGCCGGCGCCACAGATCACTGCCTTCACGGTCGTACCTCTTCTCGTCGCGCGCCGGTCCGGTGGGCGCTCGTGGAGGTGAGCAGCCTGCGCAGTACGGGGGTGACCGCGGCGGAGGTCAGCTCCTGGTTGAGGCTGCGGTGCAGCATGATGCCGTCGATCGCCGCGGTCAGCACGGTCGCCGTCGCCGCGGGACCGTCCACATCCGCGGCGGCGAGCCAGCGGGTCAGACCGTGTCGGAATCGCTCCGCGACCTCGGCCAGTTCCGCGCGCAGCCGGTCGTCCCGGGTGGCGGCGAGGTAGGTCTCGGTGAACAGCACCGAGGTGGGGTCGACGCCGCTGTAGCCGTCCAGCGAACCCATCAGCATGGCCATCCCGGTGTCCAGGTCCGGCGCCTGCGCGAAGGCCTCCTCCACGCCGGCGACCATGCCGCGGATCACGCCCATCGCCGCCTCCCGGAGCAGGCCCTGCAGCGAGTCGAAGTGGTAGTGCACGAGGCCGGGTGTCGCCCCGGCGCGGTCGGCGAGGATGCGGGTGCTGACCGCGTTCCAGCCGAGTTCGGGGATGAGCTGTGCGGCGGCCTCGAGGAGCCGGCCGCGGACCTCGCGACCCCGTTCGGCGGCGGTCGGTGGCGGCATGGACCACTCCTTCTTGTGCATATGCCCTGAGCGATTGCCTTGGACGTTCGCCCAAACAATAACACCCTGGTAGGTGACCCGACACGGGTGATTGCGACTCGCCTGCCGGTCGCAATGCCGGTACGTTCCGACAGAGCATGCTTGCTTTGCGTGTCTCCGTTGTCCGGAGCGCGGGGGGTGGTCCGAGAGGGGTCGGCGTGGCACGTGCTGGAATGGTGGTGCGCCGACGCCGGTGGTTGGCGGCGCTCGCGGCGGCGGCGCTCGTCGCGGGCCTGGGTGCCTGCGGCACCGGACAGGGCACCGGGCGGCGCGCGCAGCCCGCCCC